>JAIWNU010000070.1 GCA_020216655.1 Treponema sp.
GGGGAATCGTACGCTATACTATCGGCCAGCGAAGAGGTGTGGGGGTAAGCACCGGAACAGAACCGCTCTATGTGGTTGCCCTCGATGCGGTAAAGAACCAGGTTGTGGTAGGCCACGAAAAGGAATTGTTTTCTAAGGCTCTTGAGGGTTCTCAAAGTGTGTGGGCCCCTGGCTTTGGTAACGAACCTTTTAGAGCCCTCGCAAAAATCAGGCTTGCATCTAAACCTGCCTGGGCCCTTGTAGAGCCCCGACTGGATGGCTCGGTACGGGTGATATTTGACGAAGCCCAACGGGCCATAGCTCCCGGACAATCCGTGGCTTTTTATCTACCGCTAAAGCCCCATATGAACGTTGAATCGGCGGGCAATCGGGTTCCTCCGGATACCATTTTGGCAGGCGGCGCCGTTATTGACAGGAAGCTTTCCGACATCGCATAAGAACCACATCTCCCCAGTTGAGCCGTTTTGCTAGCCGGTCTGCCATAACTTTTACGAGTGTGGGTGCGCTCCCTTTTGCAAGTCCTCCCCAGCTCACTACAGCCTCAATGGCAAATCCTGCACCAATAAGGAGCTGCGCAAGGGTTCGTTTGGAAAACAGATACAGGTGGTCAAAAATAGCGGATCTCCAACGGCTGCCAAAAAGTCTTGCCTGAAAGCCATCAATGTTGGGAGTGGTAATAAAAAAATAGCCCCCCGGTTTCAAGACCCGATAAATTTCATCAACAAAAACTTTGGGATTGTTTACGTGTTCTATCACATGGGAGGCCAAAACAATATCCACAGATGCTGCGGCGAGGCCTGCAGTTTCTATCGTGCCTGTAATAACAGGGAGCTTACGAACCTCTCGGGCATAGTCGGCAGCGGGGCCGCATAGTTCTATTCCCAGGGTGTCCCAGCCCCGGTCTCTTAGTTTTTCAAGGAGAGCCCCCGTTGCGCAGCCAATATCGAGTACCAGGGGTTGTTCTGCTCGGTTGCCATTTCCAGGTGCCATGGTCCTGAGAAATTGCTTTTCAAGTTTAAAGAAGCCGCCATCTTCAAGTCCCTTTATCTGAAGGGAAAGAAACGGCGCTTCATTATGTAGTTCATATTCTAAATAGGCCTGGCTTGAGTGACCCCCGTATCGATTTTCTATGGCTTCTTGCACCGGCTGGGGATTTTGTTGAACCAAAGAACAGTGAGTACAGCGAACAAACGAAAAGCCCTCACAGGTAAGGGCTGGGACAAAACTGGTAGATCCGCAGAGCGGACAGGGAATATATTTTTTTGCTTCAGCTCTGATCGGAGTGGACCAGGTTTTTATATTTTTCATGACCCTTTATCATTCAACATTAATCTGGTAGGTCTGGCTCTTTTGGTTGCCCGCCGTGTCGGTCACGATTATTTCACAGAGAACCTTTCCCCGACTAAGTTGAATCTCTCCAATGAGATACGAACCGTCAGCTTGGTAAATAAGATCCGTACGCTGCCCTTTTCGGAGATTCACATGGAATTTTCCTTCCCTTACAGAAATCATGTCTAGGTCAAGCTGTCCCTGCAGAGAACCATTAATAAAAAGACTAAACTGATAGGGGGCCACCTGGTAGTTTCCGAAAAGATCTGCCATGTCATAGGCATCTACTAAAACCCTGTATAAACCCTGACGAAGCGATTTTGTCTGGCCCAGTATTATGCGCTGGCCGTCCCGTCCAACAAATATGGTCTGCCGAACCACGGGAGGCCGTGTATCTATCAGATTGATGAGTAACTGGGGGTTTACATACCCTGATGTCTTACGGTCATAGACTGAAAATTGTAATTGAGGGCCGATCGCCCATCCGGAACTTCCCGTTTTTGCAATGGGGATTGAAACATCCGCCACAGAGGATTGAACAGGACCTGCAAAATCAGATAGATGGCTATAAATGCCAATGAGCGCATCCTGATGCTGAATTGCCATCCAGTTGCCCAGGGGCTGCAGATAGGTTCCACCCTTTTTATAAGAGCTGACAAACAATACTTCTCCTGCATCGGCAGGGAAAACCGAATCTTCCTTTGCAAACAATATTCCCCGTTCCGGCTGTCCCTTATCGTTCATGCCGAAATTCTTTAAGGCCTTTCCGTTCTGTATGGGCCAATCAAAAGCCTGTATATAGGGGGGTAAAGCTACAGCCGCTGCGATAAAAATTATTATTGCTCGTATTCGGTTTGTATTCATAGGTCTATCCTATTTTTCCACAATAAAGCTTGTTATAACTGAGCCGCTTCCCAAAATGAGTTGGTCTGCATAGCTGTATATAAAACTCTCTGGAGAGACGAACGATGAGGTAAGCAGTTTTTTATTTGGCAAACTAAGGGCAATAAGCTGCTTTTGATTCTCTGCCCCGGCCATGACAAATACCTTATTGGTTTTTTCTAAAGCTTCTAGAGCTTGAATAGGTTTGTCTATAGGAATTTCATACATCCGTTTTTTTAGCCCGTCAAAGACACTGAGATTTGCTTTTCCTTCAAAGAGCACATACTGATTGTTCTGAGCAAATTTGATGATTACCTGCCGTCTATAATCGGTATTAAGGAACTGATGATGAATGACCTTGTAGGTTTGCCCTGCTTTGCCGAGTAATATAAACCGCTGTTTATCGATGCCTGATATCAATGCAATTTTGCTGCTATCAGAAGCTAATGCTACGCCGAGAATAATAGACAACCTGGAACCTCCAGGCTGGAACGTATATATGAGATCCCCTTCGGAATTCAGGAGATACAGATTTCCATCTAACGTACCAACAAGTATATTGTCCAAATTGCACGCTAAGGCAGTGATAGGAGAGGACACACAATAATTCCAGCGAACTGTGCCAGAATCGCTTATACAAGATATTGAGTCCTGGTCCTTACCTATTACAAAGATTCGATCCAGTACCAAAAATGGATAGCCGGATGCATCCTTTACGAGGATAGGTGTGTGGGATACCCGAGATTCAATAGTAATCGTATCCGGTATGGGATTGATGACCGAAACTAATTTAGGTGTAATCGATATCAACTGGTTTGGCTGGAGACTTCGTTTATCAATAAGTGCGCCATCGGGGGAAATATAGCCATACAGATTGCCCAATACAAAGGGTATGGGGGTTTCTTTTATTGTTTCAGCCTGTGCGGTACGGGGACTTGTATCATCTAGATTCAATGTCCATAGGGTTTTTAAGGTGAATTCGGGGGATATCGGCTTTGCGGCTACCATCAAATATATCAAACTGGTTGCAATGGCAGAACCAATGAATATGTATAACTTCTTTTTGACCATTTTTCCATCTTTAAAGTTTATGGTATATAGTATTATAGTATCTGTCAACGATTGGAGCGTTTGTATATGGATATGGAACAATTATATGAAAAAGCGAGGAAAGCCGCTGAGGCATCCTACTCTCCCTATTCCCATTTCAGGGTAGGGGCGGCCTTGCTTTGTGATGACGGTACCGTCTTTACGGGTACCAATGTGGAAAACCGCTCATTTGGCTTAACTATTTGCGCCGAACGCAGTGCGGTTGTCGCTGCGGTAAGCGCTGGAAAGCGCCGTTTTGTTGCCCTGGCTATCGCTACCCCAGATTCTGTTGATCCCGTTGGGCCCTGTGGGGCTTGCAGACAGGTCTTAAGTGAGTTTATGGACAAAGATTCACCTGTCCGCTGCGGCGGTTCAAGCCCTGCACGACTCGATACCTCTATAGGAGTATTGGTCCCCTTCGATTCACTCCATGAACTAGCAGAAAAACTATAGTCTAGAAAGCTATACTTTTACTTGACATATTCTGCGGTGTATTGCAATATAGTAGTACTTATACGGTCTCTCATAGATAAGGAGTGAATATGATTGATGATGATATATTAACAATAGAAGAAGTTGCAAAATACCTACGAGTTTCCGAACGGACCGTGTATGATTGGGCTCAAAAAGGTGAAATACCCGCGGGTAAGATTGGTACTGTCTGGCGCTTTAAGAAGTCTGAGATTGAAAAATGGGTCAACGACAGGCTATCGATGAATCGGATGTCCCCCCAATTTTCTTCAGTTCAGGTGGAAAACATTATTTCTCCGGACCGTATCATTTTCCTTAATTTTTCCACCAAGCGGGATGCCCTGCTTGCCCTGGCAGATAATCTAGCGAATGCCCCCCAAGTTAAAAACCGCCAGGAGCTTGCTTCGGAGATCCTAAAAAGGGAAGAATTGATGAGCACCGCCATTGGCCGTGGCATCGCCATTCCCCATGTGCGGCTTTCTTCTGTTACTGATCTTGTGGTATCGGTGGGTATAAGTCAATGTGATATTATTGATTTCCAGACCCTGGACGACCAGCCGGTCCGGCTGCTCTTTATGATCGCCGCCGCATATAACCAGCATGCCTATTACCTCCAGACCCTTTCTTACTTTAGCGCTAAGCTTAAGAATAAGGACCTCAGGAGCGCATTGCTGGCGGTTAAAAATCCACAAGAAGCTTATCATTTATTAATTCAAGAACATTAAAGGCTGCGGTTTCTAATGGTTAGTCTGTAACCATTAGAAACCGTACGTCGCTGCTTGCAACCACAGTATCAATAAAAGAGTGGCAGCTTTTTCTGAAGGCTGGTATACTTTCCAAATAAAATCATGTCTACCAATACAGAACGAGAAACGGCGGGATTTCTGAAGAGTCTTGGTTTTCCCGCCCTGGAAGTCCATGAAGCGCTGCAGCATTTTGATTTCCGTGCTGCAGGGCGGCGCATCCTGGTTATAGGTCCTATGGGATCGGGCAAGACCGAATATTCCGCCCGGCTCTGGCGGGATGGCGAAGTGGCACGGAAGAAAGGTGCTAAGGTCGCAGCGGAGACCACTCATTGGGACGCTCAGAAAAGTCTTTTTAGCGGAGATTCTGGTCAGGGTAATGCGGATCGGAGAAATATCTTCTTTGTGCGCTCAAGGCTCGATGCGGGCCGGTTTCCCGATTATCCGCAGGATGCCTTGGCGTATCGGGGTGGCTTTGAACGCTGCGGTGACCGAATCGCCTTTGTACAGGATTCATTTGATTTGGAAAACCGTATAAAGTCCCACCCAGAAATAGGCACCTGGATTGTGGACGAGGCTGCTTTTTACGATGAGCGAATAGCTTACCTGATGAAAAACGAGTCGGAACAACGGGGGCTTGTCTTTGTCTGTCCGACCCTTATTCTTAATTTCAGGCGGGAAATATTTAATGCTACAGCCCGTCTTTTGGTAGAAAACGCTACCGATGTATACCCCCTTACGGCTTATTGCGAACATCAGGATTGTATAGAAGATTCTTTTTATACCTACCGGTACTACAAGGTAAACGGCAAAGAGTGTCCAGCCCTGTATTTTGATCCCCTAATCATTGTAGGGGGGGACCGCGAAAAGGATGATCCCCGGGAACCGAATTACTGTACCCGATGTGACAAGCACCATTTCTTGCCAGGAAAAGAATATACTTATTTTATTCTGAAGCCGCTCGGAGAAGCTGCCGCGCGGGGGGACCTCTCGGCACTTGAACGGGAATTATATGCCATGAACTATGATATGGAGCGATCCGAGCTCTATAAAAATTTTGTTCAACGGTATCTTCATCAGGAAGATGCGCGGATTGAACATATGAATGCCCTGGAAGTTCCCTGCATAGCCGAACGGGCGCTCTGCTATCTCTATGCGGAGCAGAATCTTCTTTCTACGGATCAACTTGTCCTGCTTGTGAACCGGCTGAACTTGGATAAAGAATATTTATCTCAACGGCTGCGGGATAACCGCCGGCCCATTCAATTAAAATAAGACAGGTATCCATTTTGCCGGATCAGCTACCGAAGCGCCGATGAGTCCCAAGGGTACCTGGGCCGTTGTTTCGGCCACCAGCCACTTTTGTTCTGTGCCTCCCGTTCCGGTGGTAAAACGGGCACCGCTGCCTTCTAACAGCGCAAGTCCCATGGCATGGCTGTAATCCCGGGAAACCATAATGGCGCTTTTAATATTGTTATGCTGTAGAATAATGGCCCAAAGCATCGCTCGGCTGTCGCAGTCTCCCCTGCCTTCGGTTGCGGCGGTTACGAGGTCAACAAAGTCCGTACCCATGAGATCCCGTTCGTAGCTAAATTGTTGTACCCACGCGAGGGCTTGTTCTGCAAAATACCGGTCCTTTTTAGCCCTATCCATGTTTTGTCCATCAATCTGTTGACTAATGTTTCGTTCTATTGCAAAAGCGACATCGGCTAGTCTGTCATAGGAATCCCGGAAGAGCATCCGGTAGAACCTAATCCATGCATCTTTCCAGAGACTGTCATTCTGGTATGCACTGAGCACAGCAAATTCACGGTCCACCGTTGTTTTGCAGGCCAGGGCGGCATTTGGATCAAGCTTGGCTTTTGCGGGAATGATAGCTATCTTTGTGTCTTTTTTATCTCCTTCCGGAAATGCATAGATTGATATTGGCCCAGGTGCAAGGCTGTCCTCCGTTCCGGGAATAATAGAGTCCAAAGCTGAAAGATGAAAGTTTAATAGTTCCTGTATCGCCTTATCTCCATACGCAAGGGCTGCCATGAGCGGTCTTTTTGTTCCGTTGCGGGAGTCCAATTCAATACAGAGTCCCCAGCCCGATTGTTGTTTCCCGTTTAAAATAAAGGAGAGCTCCATGAGAAGTGCCTTTCGGCTGCGGTACACAAATGGTTCCCGTTCGCCCTGGGATGAAAGACGTTTCTGTATATCTAAAGCGAGGGCATCCACCGAATCAAAGGTTCCCCCATCATAGATACGGATATCCAAATAGGCGGGAGCCCGGGGTTCAAAACTAAAGGAGAAACGGTTTTTGCCATCTCCTCCTTTATAGGTGTATCCTTCAGGTGGTGAAATGCTAAAGCCCCATGTAGGCGAATAAAGTGTTTCGGCTGACAACAGGGGAACTGCCAAAAGGAAAAGCACCACGCAGATCCTTATGATTCGCCGTACACTGGACGAGTCTTTCATACTATTACTATACTCCCTCTCATGAAGAATATCGACATTCTCTATGAAGATGCTGACTGTGTGGTACTGAATAAACCTGCTGGGCTTGCGGTTCAAGGTGGAGACCGAATTACTACCTCTCTGGATGACCTTTTGGCTCAAGAATGGCAGCAACGGCCCTTTCTGGTACACCGTCTGGACAAGGACACATCGGGTCTCATATTGGTGGCTAAAACAAAAGATGCAGCCCGCTATTACAGTTCGGTAATTGGGGGAAAAAAAGCAGAAAAGATATATGTAGCACTCTGTAATAAGCGTATTGAACCGCTTAAAGGGGAAATCGATGACCCCCTTGAGATTCGCGGCACAGAGAAACGGGCTCTTACCTTTTATAAAACATTGGCTTATTCAGAACATTTCTCCTTATTGGAATTACGACTCGGAAGCGGAAGAATGCATCAGATACGACGTCATCTTGCCCTTGTAGGAAATCCCATTCTGGGAGACGATAAATACGGCGATTTTGCTCTGAACCGGCTTTTAAAAAAAGAGCGGGCTGTGAAAAAACTCATGCTCCATGCGTGGAAGCTTCATTTTCCATCCAGACTTGCTCAAAAGATAATAACTGTATCGGCTCCTCTGCCTGAATATTTTCACACCTTTGTTCACGAAGAATTCGGCGACATTATAATGTAAAATTGTCTTTATTGAGCCAACTTCAAAAGCGGGTCATTTTTGAAATTGTCTTAATTGTTTACCCTTGTAATTCTGTACAAGCTCTTTTAGTGTTTAATGCGGAGGCATAGTATGTCACAGGTTCCGCGGGATTTTATTGATCTCTTTAGATGTCTTAACCATCATGGGGTAGAGTACCTTATCGTCGGCAACTATGCACTGGCTTATCACGGCATACCGCTTGGGACAGACGACCTGGATCTTTTTATTTCGCCGGCTGTCGACAATGTGAAAAAGCTGCTCCTTGCCCTGGAAGAGTTTGGGTTTGGTGCGCTTGGACTTACTATCCAAGATTTTATAGATCCCAATGCTTGTGTCAGACTTGGTTATCCGCCTGAAGAATTAGACATAGTATCATCAATATCTGGAGTATCCTGGGACGAGGCTTGGGAAAAACGGCGGAACGGTACATTCTGGGGAGAACCGGTGGACGTGATTGCAAAAGACTTGCTTATAAAAAACAAACGAGCTAGGGGCCGGCCCCAGGACCTGAGGGATGCCGCAAGTTTGGAACAATTAGATCTGGACAGCTTTATACAAGGCTCTCCCTTTTCCGAACCCTTAATTCCTTGATTTATAGTGCTTGACACTGGCCTTGCTTTTTCCCATGATAGGACAAGTTATGGGAGAAACACAGCTTAAGAAAAGCTACCTTGAATCGCTTTCTACCGATGATCTTGCAGCCTTGGCAGAGGATCTCGGTCTGGACCTTCCGCATCATCTAAACAGAATTTTTGTTATACAGGAAATTCTCGAAGCCAGTCAGCAGGAAATTGAAGCTGAAGACGATATTGAGGATGTTGCTTCGGTTAAAGTAGAAAAAACACCCTATTTTTACAATAAAACCTATGTAGAAGTGCTGCTTCGAGACCCCGTTTGGGCCTTTGTATTTTGGGAAATAAAAACCCAGGACCGGCAAATCTATGAAGAAAGCCCTGGCTTTAATGGATATCAGCTTCGAGTTGTTTCCCTGCATCCCGGGAAAGCGTCGGATGATGACTCTTTTTCAATCGATGTGGATGTGATTGACAAGGCTTGGTATATTTGTTTCCCCAGCAGTAAGGGGTGGTTCAAGGTAGAGCTGAGATTGAAAAAGGCAAAGGAAACAGTGTTGCTTGCCGAGTCTCCTCCTTTTAAGATCCCTGAAAATATTAATGCGTTGCTTCACACAGTGGACACCCATCCATTGGCGCCTATATTGCTGCTTTCCGGACTTGATCAGCTGGAAATTACCCATAGCAGCGATTTTCAGTCCCATATTCACCAGCAGTGTGATTTTTGAGGTGCTTCTTGATGAACGATAGGTATTATATCTCCCTTGTACTAAATGCACATGTTCCTTTTGTACGTCAACCCGATTATCCCCGTTTTTTTGAAGAGCGTTGGCTTTTTGATGCAATCCTCGAGACCTATCTGCCTCTTATTACCATGTTTGAGCGGCTCGATGCAGAACGAGTTCCCTTTCATTTAGGGCTTGTTATATCTCCGACCTTAAGCCATATGCTGCAGGACCCGCTTTTAATTGAACGCTTCCTGGATTATTTAGATCAGCGTATTGTTTTTGGACTCTCAGAAGTAGATAGAACAAGGTCAAATGGGGACCTTAATCGGCTTGCTCGCATGTATTATGACCGTGCGGTAGAAGCCAAGGCCCTTTTTACCGGCCGTTATGAATATGATTTGCTTAAGACTCTGGATTTTTATCAAAAAAAAGGAAAAATTGAACTCCTTACCACCGCAGCTACCTATGCGTTTCTTCCCTTCTACACATCCTATCCAGAGGATATTCAAGCCCAGCTAGAAGTAGCAATTTCATCCCATCGTTCTCTCTTTGGCCGATTGCCCCAGGGATTCTGGCTGTCTGAAGCGGGGTGGCATCCTGCGTTGGATGAATATCTGCGGTCCTATAATTTTACGTATACCATGGTCGATACCCATGGTCTGCTGCTTGGCACTCCAACTCCCCAGAAAGGCACCTTTTCACCGGTGCGATCTCCGAGCGGGCTTGTTATTTACGGACGGGATCTGCATGCGAGCCGGACAATTTTACATCCCGATACAGGTTATCCTGCAGATTCTGTATACCGGGATTTTTATCGAGATGTGGGTTATGAGCTTGACCAGGATGTAATCGGAGCCTTCCTTGAACCAACAGGAGAACGTACACCCACGGGGTATAAATATTGGGCTATTACACACCGGAATCAGCAGAAGGACCTTTATAATCCTGATCTTGCATCCGAACGAGTCAGGTCTCACGCGAAAGCTTTCCTTGCTGATCGGCTCAAGTCTTTGGAAGAAGCGGAAAAAATTACCGGAGAAAAGGGCATATCAATCTGTGCGTATAATGCGGACCTGTTTGGACACCGATGGTTCGAAGGTCCCCAATTCCTTGAGGCCCTGTTTAGGGAAGCGGCAGCAACGGAAAACATTTCAATGGTTAATCCCGGCACCTACGCCAGTAAGCTTGAAAAGGAAGCACTCCAAAAGGTAATGCCTGAGTTTTCTTCCTGGGGTCTGAATGGATACGCAGAAACATGGCTCGACTCCTCGAATGACTGGATGTATCCCCATATTCTGAGAGCCATAGAACGGATGATCGAACTGGCAGAGCGTTTTCCCAACGACGGAGGCCTTAAAGAACGGACCCTAAACCAGGCTGCCCGGGAAGTTATGCTCGCACAGACTGCGGACTGGGCATCTATCCAGCATGTCGGATTCTCCAGCAGTTTCGCTCGGTCAATCGAAGAAGAATGTATCCAAAATTTCACTACAATCTACGATTCCTTGGGCAGCAATTATATCAGTACCGAATGGCTTACCCAGCTTGAGCGGAAACATAATATCTTCCCTGATATAAACTACCGGGTATTCAGAAAGAAGCGGTAAAAGCTTTATTTATTCGATTTTTTGGATTTCCTGTATGCGTTTGGAAAGGGCTTCC
>JAIWNU010000238.1 GCA_020216655.1 Treponema sp.
TTTGGCATGTTTGGAATCAATGACCGAAACGGTAACCTCGTTAAAAATGGACTTCTGGAGTTGCACCTGGGTAGAAAGGGTGCGACAATGAATATCGGGATGGGCGGGGCTGATGTGAGCCTGGGGACGATTGCGGCGAGTATGTCGGGCTTGCGGGACACCTTAAAGATAGGCGGCGCAAAACTCGCTAGTCTTGTGGGGAGCTATGAAGGGATATCAACCTTGAATGCGGTGAATATGCTGGGGTATAGCGATGACACGAATAACTTTGCGCTGGGAAGAAGTATCTGGGGAGGTAAGATAAGGGTCCGCTATGGAGAAACGGGCGAAGATTTTGGAAACTATAATGTCAATGATCCGAACGGGATAACCCTATCCCAGGCATTGTTAGGCAACGGCCTTGATAAATCATCCAAACTTGCAACGGTGATGGCCCATGAGGGAACCCATGCGAACGGCAACAGGCTGGAATCGGTGGCCCATGAACGGGGTATACAGACCTATGGAGCGATAGTAGCAAAACTTGGCTTGACTGCAGATACAGGGTTTGCGCAGCAGATGCTGATGGGCCTGTTGCAGGCAAACAGTTATGAGGAGAATACAGGCGATCTGGACCACTGGAAAGCTCTTAAGAATGCAGACGGAACCTATAAGATGATCTGGGATGGAAAGAGTGCATTCGATTTAAGTGACATAGATCCGGAACTCTTAAAGGCGAATGGGCTAGATCCGGTGGTTGCTGCGGACATGATACAGAAAAACGCCGGAACGATAGCAAAGCTGTTTAAAGGGCAATTCAGTACCGAAGATATAAAAAGTATCGGTGCGACCAGCGAAGCGATGGACGCTGCCAAGGAAAAGATCCGGGCCTATGAAAAGGATCCCCGAAACTTCAAGCAAAAAGAAGATTTAGATAATGGAATCAATGCAGCATTGACATTATTAAATAAAAATCTCTATGCGCTGCAGGAGCGTGGTATCATCAGCGGGAACGGGACAACAGTTGATACGACAAACCTGGCCGGAAGCGGAACCAGGGAAGACCCCTACAGCCCGATGGTGCTTAAAGACGGGAAGCTCCCGGTAGAGACTTTGTATGGCTGGCGGTTAGTTGATAAGGACCTTGCAAGTGTGGGAGCCTCGTATGAACTCTTTAACTTTGCTCCATTTTTCCATTCTGGCATAGATATATCGCAGAAAGGAGCCTATTACGCATCGGAAGCGGGTCAGATTTCGCTTACAATGGAAAAAGCGAAGGGGCTAATCAGCAATCTAAGTATGGCTGATAACCGTACTTTAAGCTACTGTCATAATGGTGCGGAGGCGATCGATGCCTATATGAATGCCTGGGGGATGAATGCAAGCGGATTAACTAAAGGTAACGATAACTATAGCCTTGGTGTAATTGCCGGAACAGTTATTGGGTATACGGGACTTACGGGGGCAACAAGCGGCTACCATCTGCATTTAGAGGAAGATGGAGGTGCTAAGGATCCAATGACTAATTATTACAAAAACCTGACAAACAATAATGTATTTGCTATTTCTGATTATGCCCGGTATTTGAGTGGTATTGCTCCGGAAAAAAATAAACCACAAGATCGGCCAGCCTATAACGATCCGGGGGTTATTGCAAACATAGTAGCTTATAACAAACGTAATACCACCAATTTCCCGTTGCAGGGGTATCTCAACGCCCACAGGGATGTGTTTCCTACGTACAAATTATCACCAAGCAAGATACGGCTATACCAGCTCGACGAACAAACACTCTTATATAGGCAGATAAATTAGGAGGATGCAAAATGATGAACACAAAGGGTTCAAAATTGAGGAGTAAACCAGTAATCCTGACCCTGTTTTTGACACTATGGATGGGGAGTACCCTTTTTAGTCTCGATGTGGTTCTTGAGCAAAGTTATCCTGATTATGATCCGAATGCGTATGAAGTATTTTGGATTGGTGATGATACAGTATTACTTAATGTGCCCTGGGGGTATGGATCTGAAATAATCCTGCTCAACATATACACGAAAAAGGGTAAAATAATCAGACTACAGCCAGAGGTACATGATGAAAAAGATTATTATACCATTTTAGCAATCGACCAGGAGCAGCAAAAATTTATATTTAATTTCCGTGTTGAAAATAGCCAAGGGAAGGAGATTAAAAACGTCTACTATGAATACGATGTGGCAAGCGGAACGATGACAGAACTGGTAACAAACATTGAGGCTTTTAAGGATTTTAAAAAAGGCGAGACTTATTTTTTGGATTTAAGATATTATTTTAAATATAAATATGATAAAAATGCACGGCTTACTTCTTTGGTAAAATGGGATCGATATACAGGAAATGAAGAGGTTGTTTTCGTACAAAAACAAAAGGATGATATATTTATATATAATGTCTATGACTATGACAGATTCCGTAACGTACTGCTTGCAAAAGGTGAAATTTATAGGTCGTATCTGGTCCCTTATGACGGTACAACTTGTGGAGAACCGATTGAAACAACATATACAGCATATAGTTCAAATCGGTTGGTATGGGGAAAGTATATTCTTGGTTTTGGTAAAATTTCTGCAGGGCCTTTTATTGGCAGTGTAGCCTTGTGGTCGAGTACAACTAAGCAGCCACAAGAAATACCAGATCTCTACTCCCTCGAAGATAATAATAAAACTAAATTATTTGCGGTCAATCATCGAACCAACCAGATAGCCGTGGTTGGGTTTTATGACCGCAAAAAATTCGAATCGGGGCTCTATATATATCGGGTACTCGCGGATGGGGAAATCAACGATGACCGGGTACGCTACCGAAACGGTCCCAGTACGAGTGCGGAAATTCTGGGTATGTTCAATAAAAACGACAAGGTAAAAGTCGTCGAACTGAGCAAGGAAAAAGCGGTTATCGACGGCCAGGAGCACTACTGGTACAAGGTTCGTACCCGGGATGGAAAGGATGTCTGGGTGTATGGAGCATACCTTACCATACTGGAGTGAGCGGGAGGTATAACCTGTAGTAGTTTAAGCAAAGAGCAAGATGTTATCACTATACCCTGCTGTGGATATCTTAAAGATTTACCGGAGCATTCTGCCGAGCCCAATAGTATAATTAAATTATGTAAGTAAAACTTATAGCGGATGTAGCGAAAGAAAAAAGAAGGGCGGAGCCTTCAGGGGTTCCGCCCTTAACAATCTGACCAATCACTCAAAGGGGTATACACTCTTTTAACAGGTCTTACAACTTCTGTACCTCATCGAAGCTGAGGCCGGTAAGTTCTGCGATTTCTTGGATACTCATGCCCTTCTGCTTCAGCTTTCGAGCTGTTTCTCGCTTCCCTTGCAAAAGTCCTTCTTGTAATCCTTCTTGCTTCCCTTTAAATAACCCTTGCTGTAACCCTTGCTGTACCAGGTCCTGTTCCCATTGTTTTACAGTCGTCGCCAGCATGGTCGGTACCTCCCTAAGCTGAGATAGTTCCCCTACCCAGTCCGGTACGGGTTCAGAGAAAAAGCTGAAAAGCCATTGTACAAATGCCCGATACACTTCAGGCTGCTCCTGCTCGAGAATCTTCACGATCTCTGACAGCATCGGTACCAGCTCTTCCCGCCTGGTAGTCTCCACCAGAAATAAAGCCCCTATCATGTTCTTGAGCGA
>JAIWNU010000239.1 GCA_020216655.1 Treponema sp.
TCGGTCCGCGGCAATGTTAAGGGCTTTACGGTTCGGACCAATGCGGACCAGCCGGAAGATGCTAAACGGGCCTTTGATTTCGGCGCCCAGGGTGTGGGTCTTTGCCGGACGGAACACATGTTCTTTGATAAGGAAAAACTCATCCACTTCCGCACGATGATCGTGGCCGATACCGAAGAGGCCCGCAAAGAGGCCCTTAAGAAGATTCTTCCTCTGCAGAAGAAGGATTTCTTTGGTATCTTCAAAGCCATGGAAGGCCGGCCGGTTACCATCCGGCTTTTGGACCCGCCGCTGCACGAGTTTGTTCCCCACACCAAGGAAGAGGTGGCCGAGCTCGCGGAGCACCTGGGTGTAAAACCGAAGGACCTGCAGCCTAAGATCGACAAGCTCCATGAGGCCAACCCCATGCTCGGCCACCGGGGCTGCCGCCTCGCGGTTACCTATCCTGAAATTTACGATATGCAGGTAGAAGCCATCGTACAGGCTGCCATTGACTGCGTTAAGAAAAACATCCCGGTTAAACCGGAAATCATGATTCCTATCGTCTGCGACGAACAGGAGCTTAAGCTCCTGCGGCCCCGGGCGGAGGCAATCATTGCAAAGGCGCTGGAAAAAGCAAAGGTTAAACTGGATATCCAGATCGGCACCATGATTGAGGTTCCCCGGGCGGCCTTGCTTGCGGACAAAATCGCTGAATATGCTGACTTCTTTAGCTTCGGTACCAACGACCTTACCCAGATGACCTTCGCCTTCAGCCGGGACGATGTGGGTTCCTTTATGCCTGCCTATGAGAAACTAGGTCTCCTTGAAGTAGATCCCTTTAAGTCCGTTGACGAAGAAGGTGTAGGTCTCCTCATGGATATGGCCACGAGCAAGGGGCGTTCAGTAAAACAGGACCTTAAGGTCGGTATTTGCGGTGAGCAGGGCGGCGATCCGGCTACTATTGACTTCTGCTTCCGGACCGGACTGAACTATGTTTCCTGTTCGCCTTTCCGGGTGCCTATAGCTCGGCTTGCTGCAGCTCAGGCAGTACTGCGGAACGCTAAAAAATAACATAAGTAAATTTTAAATTAAGGGACCAGGCGGCTTGCTTGGTCCCTTTTCTTTTTACTGTCTTGTGGTATATGCTCAAGAAAGTGAGAGGTGATGTATGAAAAAAATAATAGCATCCTTATTGATGTGCGGACTTGGCCTTGCAAGCCTCTTTGCACAGAATACACCCATAACGATTTATACACTGAAGGGCCCCTCTGGGGTCGGCATGGTTAAGCTCTTTGAGACCCCTCCGCAGGCCACTGGCTACAGTTTTTCCCTAGAAGCCTTAGCCCAAGCGGATCTCATGGCGGCTAAATTTTTAAGCGGGGAGGCACAGATCGGCATTTTACCTCCCAACGTGGCAGCTAAAATCGCTTCATCGGGCAAAAATATCGCCGTAGCCGCGGTAATCGGCCAGGGCATGCTTAAGCTCATTTCCTCCGATCCGGCGGTCAAGGGTATTACGGACTTAAAGGGCAAAACGGTAGAAGTGGCAGGGCAGGGCGCAACCCCCGATTATGTGCTCCGCCGGATACTGAGACAGTACGGCCTAAACCCCGACTCGGACCTGCAGCTTGGGTATGCCCTGGCCTACCCGGAAATTGCCCAATCCCTTATAGCCGGAAAAGTAAGTTTGGCCTTGCTCCCCGAGCCCTTTGCCACCATGGCCCTGGCGGGTAACAAGAACCTTCAGGTGGTAGGCGATATCCAAAAGGAGTGGGCTCTCGCCGCAGGCAGCGAAAACTACCCCATGACGGTGCTGGTGTTTTCTCGGGATCTTGTCCAAAAGCACCCAATTGCAGTAAAGGCTGTCTATGAATCGGTACGGAACTCGATAGCATGGGTTGTTTCCCGCCCTGCAGATGCGGGGCTCCTCGTAGAACAGTACAATTTAGGAATTAAAGCCTCTATTGCCACAGCTGCCATTCCGAAAAGCGCTTATGTGTTTATTCCGGCTCCGCAGGCTCGGCCCGCTCTGGAAGGGCTTTTTAAGACATTCCTTGACTATGCTCCCCAATCCATCGGCGGGAAACTGCCCCAGGACAGCTTTTATGTGGATATAGGCAGCCTTGGCAAATAAACGGGATTTTTTCTGGTCCATATTGGGGGTTCTGGTCTTACTCGTATTCTGGGAACTCACGAGTCTTGCTCTATCCAGTGAACTTTTGTTGCCAGACCCCTACAAAACGCTGTTTGCGTTACTGAAACTTCTCGCAAGCCGCCGTTTTTTTGAAGCCTTGGGCATGAGTTTGGTCCGTATTTTGATCAGCATGGCCCTTGTGATTCCTCTCTCCCTGTCTCTCGGTATTGCCGCAGCTTTGGACCGGCGCCTCTGGTCTTTTTTAAGGCCCCTTTTTCTCGTTATCGCTGCAACACCGGTGCTTTCCATCATTCTCATTGCCTTTATATGGTTTGGACAGGAACGAACCCCTATCTTTTCTGCCTTTCTGATGATGTTTCCTGTGCTTACCTCCAATGTTATGGCCGGCATACAAGGTGCGGACAAGCGGCTTCGGGAAGTACTGGAATTGTACAGGATCCCCAAGACTAAGCGCTTACGGTATTTTTATATTCCCAGTCTGCTTCCCTATCTTTTTGCAGGGCTCCATAGTGCCCTCTCCCTTTGCTGGAAGGTCGTGGTGGCCGCAGAAGTTATTGTTCAGCCCCGGCATGCACTGGGAACGGGCATGCAAATGGCTAAGGCCCAGCTAGAGACTACAGAACTATTAGCCTGGACCGCGGCCACGGTTATCATGGCGGCCCTGACCGAGACGGTTTTTATGGGCTTAAAAAAAATGGTATCCCCAGGTATGGATCATGGGCATTGAAGTTAAAGACCTTTCATTTTCCTATTCCAATGTGGACTTGTTTCGCGGTTTTTCCCTTTCCTTACAGGGAACCGGTGTATGTGCTCTGCTGGGGCCTTCCGGCTGCGGAAAAACAACCCTGCTTAAGCTTATTGCCGGGCTCCTTACTCCACAGCAAGGCTCTGTGGCTGTATCAGGCCCTGTTTCGTATGTGTTTCAGGAGAGCCGCCTGTTTCCTTGGCTCAGTATTTTAGAAAATGTGAGTCTTCCGCTGCTTCATCTCTACACCAAGAAAGAAGCTGGGGAACGGGCAAGCTATTTCCTTGACCTCGTAGGTCTCAGCGACAAAAGGACCGCAAAACCAGGTAGCCTTTCCGGGGGCCAGCAGCAGCGGGTCTCCCTTGCCAGGGCGTTTGCCTATCCATCATCTATCCTTTTAATGGATGAACCCTTTCAATCCCTCGATGTGCCCCTCCGTATCCAGCTTATGGATGAGGTTTTAGACCTCCTTAAAAAGGAACCTCGGCTTGTGCTGGCGGTGACCCATGATCCCCGGGAGGCTATTTATCTTGCGGACCGGGCAATCATTCTGCACGGTACGCCGGTTTGTATGGTCTGGAATGAACCGATCAATCTATCGCGAAATGACCGCCGGTATAGTTCGCCTGCCCATGCGGAACTGGAAGCCCACCTGTTTGCAGTCCTCTCTGATCCC
>JAIWNU010000071.1 GCA_020216655.1 Treponema sp.
CCCGCCGCCCCGCCCGGATTGTCTCCGACAGTTCCTCATGGCTCAGCCGGTACCGCACCACGTTCCCGTTGCTCCGCCTGATCCCGCAATACAGGCAATCCATGGCGCAGTAATTGGTCACTTCGATAAGGCCCCGGAGCAGTACCTTGCTGCCATGGACCGCATCGGCGGTTTTGCGGGCCAGGGCCTTGAGTTCATCCAAGGGCAGCTTGGCTAATTCCCGGATTTCAGGCTCGCTGGCCCCTTGGATAGGCAGCTGCCCTGGCGCGGTGCCGGCGAGCACGGGCTGGCTCTTCATCGGCTCGCTATGTACTAAAGGGGCATTCATAAATACAGGTCCCGCGCTCCGGCTTCGGTTTCCGCCAGGGCTTTTTTTAGATATGCCTGGCCCTTTGGCGTAGCTTCTTCCTGCATTCGGCGGATCAGGGCAAGGCCTTTTTCACGGGTTGCGGGAGACGCATAGTCATAGAGGTACTCTGCAAAAGACACAAGCCCATTAGGAAGACAGAATTCTTTGATAAGCCCCGGCTTTGCCAGGTCCATAAAGTCCGCGCCGGTCCGGCCCCTGCGGTAGCAGCCGGTACAAAAACTAGGAACATAACCGTCATCTATAAGGTCCGATATGGTTTCTTCGAGCCCCCGGTGGTCACCGATTGCAAACTGGGCAGGATGCTGGGCCGCACTGGCAGCAACTGCAGACTTGTCCTGCGGCCGGTCTGATTCGTAGCCCCCTGGGTCGGTGCGGGAGCCGGAGGAAATTTGGCTTACCCCGTAGGCGAGGAGTTCCTTGCGGAATTCGGTCCGCTCCCGGGTAGAAAGGATGATCCCCACCGAGGGCCGGGCGATGCGGATGATGGCCACAATTTTGCGGAAGTCGTCGTCCGAGACCGGATTGGGCACCACCTCCGCCCAGGGAGCCCCGGGGGCGTATTCGATCCGGGGGACACTTACCGTGTGGGGCCCCCAACCGAAGGTTTCTTCCAGGTGGCGGGCATGTTCCAACAGGGCCACCAGTTCATAACGCCAGGAACCAAGACCAAAGAGGGCCCCGAGTCCAATATCGTCACAGCCAGCTTCCATGGCCCGGTCCATTACATAAAGCCGGTAAAGGTAATCCGCCTTGGGACCCGACGGATGGGCCCGGCGGTACAGATCCGGATCGTAGGTTTCCTGAAAACAAACATAGGTACCGATACCAGCCTTTTTCAGGGCCCGAAAGCCCTCCACATCGAGGGGTGCCAGTTCCACATTGATACGCCGCACCCGGGCAGTGCCAACTTGTACCGAATAACAGGTTTCGATAGCCTTAAGGGTATAGTCTAAAGACTGTTTTGGCGACTCTCCGGAAATAATAAGAATGCGCTTGTGGCCCTGGGAAAGGAGTATCTCTGTCTGCCGGGCAATTTCATCCATAGAAAGGACAACCCGCTTCATGTCCCGGTTATCTACACGGAAACCGCAGTACACACAGTTGTTAACACAGTAATTTCCCGTGTACAGGGGCGCAAAAAGGACCATCCGCTTGCCGTAAATCTGTTCCTTTACCCAGCCTGCGGTAGCCAATAGGTTCCGCATTTGGTCACTGTCATTAATCGCCGCAAGTTCCGCAGCTTCCTCCGCCGTAAGGCCCTGCAAGGTCCGGGCCTTTTCCAGGATTTCACCAACCCGGCTTGCGGAAGGAGCCGGACAGCGGGAAAGTTCAGAAAGCTTTTGATAATCCAAAAAGGTTGATGGATATCCGGCGCGCTGTGCCGAAGCCCCAGGGCTTTGTGCCGCCACCACCGCGGGTTCATCAAGATGGGTCTGTGTCTTCATTGGAATCCTCCCGGTATCCCGTCAGAACCGACTTGACCTGAACACCCTTAAGGCGCCCCAGGGGACCTGTTAAAGCCCCGATTTGGTCCGTCGATCCTTCGACGACCAGGGAAATGACTTGAACGCCCTTGTCCCGGAAAGGCATGCCAAGACGACCCTGGATAATGTGATTGTGGGATGAGAGGATTTGATTTACCTGGCCGACCGATTCGCGGCCTTGGATAAGGATAGCTACAATGCCGATTCTCTTCTCCATTGGAAACTCCTTTGGATCCGAACTGGACACCTGAAGTACACCTTGAGGTCGGGACAATCCTCCCTCTCAGTCGTCTTTATTTTATCGAGTAATTTTTATCGGGTCAAGGGTGATAAACACAAACCGCATTTTTTGCATTTACTCCATGGAGGTTCTATCATTTATAACAGACATATTATCAAGGGCGTTTCGTTAACCTGTCAGAGGAGGTCCCCATGAAAATTCGGTTTGGTGTTATGGCAAAGATTCTCATACCCGCTGTCGCCATTTATGTAACAGCCCTGACCATAGTAATCGCGGTAACTTATAATTCAGCAGGCGGAATTGTCACAAAACAGATTTACCAGGAAGGAGACGCATTGGCTAAGCAATACGCCAGTGAACTTGATGCACAGCTCGAAGTGGCCATGGATACGGCGCGGACTTTGGCTCATGCGTACGAAGGCCTGTGGGCATCTAATCTTAAAGACCGCCGTACATACGCCGAAGTGTTAAAGTCTGTCCTGGGAAAAAACGCAGATTTTACCTCAGTATGGACCATCTGGGAACCGAATGTATTTGGCGACGATCCCGCAAAAGCTGAAGCATTGCTAAAAACGGTATCGGGACGTTTTGCCGCTTCGTGGGCACGAAATAAGGATGGAAGCCTCTATCGGCCCCAGGTAAATGATTCGGATGTAGAAGGGGCTTTTTATGCAAGGCCTGTCTCCGAAGGTAACGAGGTGATGGTGGCTCCCTACTCTTTTTCTTATACAGGCAAAAAGGAAGATGAAATCCTTATGACAAGTTTAGCGGTGCCCATCAAGGCGGGAAACCGCATTCTTGGCGTAGCAGGCATCGATCTGGCCCTTGATAAAATCCAGAAAATTGCAGCAGGTTATGCTCGAAAGGATGGAACTTATTGCATTTTAGTCGACAACAGCGCAAAACGGATATATCACCCCAAAAAAGAACTGCTTGGCCAGCCAGTCGGAGACGATACACCGGAATTAAAAGATGCGCTCCGCACCGCCATAGCCCAGGGGAAGCCCTTTACGCTTACCAAAAAAGCACTGGCTACCGGAGCCATTTCTTACCTATCCTATGCACCGATCCAGGTGGGCCAAGATCGGACGCCCTGGAGCCTTGCTATCGTGCTTCCGGTAAGTGTGCTGCTTAAGCCTTTACAGAATTTACTCTGGCTGCTTATCTTCCTTGGTATCGCAGTAGCTGCAGCGGGTATTCCAATGCTGGCATTCGTATCCCTCTCCCTTTCAAGACCAATCCTGGAGGTTAGAAACGCAGCCGTTCGTTTTGCCCAAGGAGATTTCCGCCGCAATACTCAGGAAGGCAAAAAACTGGAAGTCTTAAGTAAAAGGAAAGACGAAATAGGCGAAATGGTACAGGCCATGCAAGATCTGGCCGAAGCGGTCGGAGAGCGGGTACTGGAGATTCAAATTGCGGCCCGGGAGGTTTCAGACGGAGCCAACCAGGCATCTGCTTCGGCTCAAACCCTTTCCTCCGGTGCGTCAGAGCAAGCAGCCAGCGGAGAAGAGGTTTCGGCATCTATGGAAGAGATGAGCTCTTCGGTCAAACAAAACGCAGAAAATGCCCAGGCAACGGAAAAAATAGCCCGTCAGTCCGCAAAATCCGCCGAGGAAGGAGGCCGGGCGGTTACCGAAAGTGTTCTTGCCATGAAACAGATTGCGGAGAAGGTAAACATTATAGAAGAAATAGCCCGCCAAACCAATCTACTAGCCCTGAATGCGGCTATAGAAGCTGCTCGAGCAGGCGAATCGGGCAAGGGTTTTGCTGTCGTGGCAAGCGAAGTGCGAAAACTTGCAGAACGTTCACAGAAAGCAGCGCAGGAAATTACCGCCCTTTCCCAAACAACCGCAGCGGGAGCTGAAAAGGCAGGGGTTCTTATCAATACTATCGTTCCGGATATTCAAAAAACCGCTGATCTTGTGCAGGAAATATCCGCAGCCAGTCAGGAACAAACGACTGGGGTAGAACAGGTAAACCAGGCCCTGCTTCAGCTAGACCAGGTGATCCAGGAGAATGCATCATCCAGCGAAGAATTGGCTTCCATGGCAGAAGAACTTTCAGGCCAGGCCCAGGTGCTGCTCGATTCAGTATCCTTTTTCAAAGTCGATGGTCTTGAAAGCGCTAAGCCCCAGGTCCCCCAACTGCCGGAACCAAGAAATGAGCAAATGGAGGATGTGTAGGTCCCACTACCAGATCAGCCTAATCCTGTACCACACACCACCTTTGGTCCGTGTAGCGGTAGAGATAGCGATAGGTTCCGCTGCTTTGCGGGGTAAACTGAATGTTGTGGTCTGCCGAGCCGTCGTCCTGGAACTGGTTTACATACACTGCGGTACCGCTTAACGAAGCAGCAAGGCTTGTATCATATTTACTGCCCAGTTCGTTCCAGCCATACCAGCTGCTGCCCGTTTTGAACTTGAAAAAATAAGGTGTATTGGCATTGAGCGGCCGGCTTACCGAAAGGATATCGCTGACACCAGACAAAGGAGCCATGGCAGCGCCGCTAGACCAATCGGACAGGGTCCCCATGAGGTAATATGCTGGGGCTGGCGGAGTCTGGTATGGAATATCATTTATAAGGTTTGCTCCTGCAGTGCCTGCTTCCAGAGCCAGGACCCGTACCCCGAAGCCTGCCACATTATTGAGGGTGATGGTGCTGCTTCCGCTTGTCCAAGAAACATTGTCGCTTCCAAAGAGGGTGTGGACTGCGCTGGGGGCACTGCTCAAGGTCACGGTAAGGTTGCCGGCCTCCGCGCCGGTATTCATCACGACCAGGGTGCGCTCGCCATCCAGATTGCGTTCATAGGCAAAGACACCGCCTGTATTAGCAACAAGCGAATATGAGCCCTGCCTGAGACTTGATCGGGCCGAGCGCAGGGTGATAAGAGCCCGGTGCCAGGATAGGAGGCTCGCAGGGTCTGTTTTCTGGCTGCTTACCACATTCCAAGATAGGGGCTGGCGGAGATTTATTTCATTACCCGCCGCACCGGTCATACCGATTTCGTTCCCGTAATAGATAAAGGGGGTCCCGAGACCGGTCAGCTGGAGGGCAGCCTGGAGCCGTACCTTGCCTGCATCGCCGCTAAAGTTGGTGCTAGGCCGGCTTACCACATTGTCGTGGTTGGAAGTAAAAGTCCCCATCCAGCCCCCTGCGGGTACCACCGAAGATTGTACCCACAGCCAGTGATTGTTGAGGTCAGCGGTGTTTAACGCCGCGGCGGCATAGGCAAAGGGAAAGTCCAAGGTCATGTTAAAGCCGGCATTTCCATCTTTAGCCATATACTCAAGCAGATTAGACTGGTCGCCAGTCCAGTTTTCCGCTACCATGAATTTTGCTGACCCCGCACCGTTGTACTGGTCAATCAGCTCTCGGACCTTCTGCCAGTGCTCGATGGTTTTCGCTTGGTCCACATAGCCCGAACCATTGGTAGACCAGTCTTCATAGAGGTACTTTACCGCATCAACCCGAATCCCATCAAAGCCAAAGTTAAGCCATCCCAGTAGTATGTTTGCCATGGCCTCCCGAACCGACTGCGTATCGTAATTGAGGTCCGGCATACCATCCCAAAAGAGGCCTTAATAGTAATAACCATTGACCGGGCCATGGAAGTCACTTGAGCTATCCCAACCGGTCCAGCCAGTGGGCCGGCTCGCCTTCCAGATAAACCAGTCCCGATAGGGGCTTCCGGTACCGCTTGCGGACTTGGTAAACCAGGGGTGTTGGCTCGACACATGATTAGGAACATAGTCAAAGATTATCCGCATCCCCCGACTGTGAAGGGCCCGTATGAGCTGTTGGAGCCGGTAGTTGCTCCCCAGCCGAGGATCCACCCGGTAAAGGTTAATGGCATCATATCCATGCAAGTTAGGCGGTGTACTGGCGGACTCAAAAATGGGAGAAAGCCAGATAGCCGTAACCCCCAGGTCGTTTTGGAGATAATCTAAATGGTCAATGATCCCCTGGAGGTCCCCAATACCGTCTCCGTTAGAATCTGCAAAAGCGGGAACCCAGAGATGGTAAAAAATGGCATCCTTGTACCAGTCGGCCTTATTAGTAGCTAGGCTGTTTGGATTATCGGGAGTTATAGTCCGCAGGGCGCCAAAATAGGGATCAGTTGTTGTAGATGCAGGAATTTCGGAAAACTCGACCGCGGGATCCGCATCCCAGGGATAGGTAAGACTTGTTTGATCCGGGCTGCAGGATACAAAACCTGTGGCAGTAAACAGGACAAGACAAAAAAGGGCAAAGGCTGGCAGGGCAGAATGGAAACGCTTCATCAATCTGGACTCCTCATAGAGGTTGTTGTACAGATCTGGCCATATCAACAACCTGGTAGGCAAAATAGCACCGGATATAAACCGGTTTAGTCCAATCTATCACAACAGCGCTTTTTATTCACCCCTACTCGTAATAAATTGAGACTCCGCCGGATATGGTTTGATGAATTGATTCCCGGAAAAGGCGAACTGCCTCGCTTACATTCCGAGCCGCAATCTGCTCATAGAGGGCCCGGTTGTTTTCGAAGAGCCTTTCCTTGCCATGAAGTTGTATATACCGCTTCCAGAGCATGGTCACCGGAGCCTTAAAAGAATAAAAAATAAGGGGCAAGAGGCTGTTTCCCGACATCATGCCAAGCTCGTAGTGAAAACAAAAGGCGGCCTCCGCGGCGGTTTGTGGATCCTTTGCTGATTTGAGCTTATCAAGGTGCCCCTTTATTACCGTAAGGTCCATATCGGTCATCCGGGGAATAGCCAATTCCAGCGCCAGGGTCTCTAACACAAGGCGCAGCTCCAGTATGGACTTTATCTCTTCCCGCCCCAGCATGCCACCGTTATAGTTCATTATCGCCAGGAGGGTTTCGCTGGTTCCCCGCCGGCGATAATCTGCCACATAGGCGCCGGATCGGGGCTTAATTTCAAGAAACCCTTTACGGGCCATTTCCATAAGCCCCGCATTCACTACCGCCCGGCTCACCCCCATGGCTTCGGCGATCTCCCGCTCAGAAGGGAGTTTAGAACCTATGGGCAGTTTTCCCGAAAGAATCTGAGCTTCCATTTCTTTGATAAAAAGTTCTTTCAGGCTCGGGGCCTGCAGTTTTGGTAATTCCATGTTACCTCATCCTCCGCTCATTGACCATGAACAGACCAAATCAACAGACTGCACAGATGGTGCTATAGTTAAACACACCATCGCTCTGACACTGGCTAGACCAGATACCAGTAGAAAGCATATCATATAATGAACAGTAAATCAATAATATATTTACATTTATATCATTGTATATTTTTTTATTGACTTATTTTACAATCTGGTATATCATCAGTCCAATAGCACACAATTTCTGCAAGCGAGATTACCCATGAACACCTATAGAGTTTTGGAAATTAAAAAGACCGTTTTTAGCGGCAACGATGAGCGGGCTCAAAAGCTCCGCGCCGACCTGGAACAGCGGGGAGTTTTTCTGCTCAACCTCATGTCTTCCCCCGGTTCGGGTAAAACAACAACCCTTATGAAAACGATTGGAGCCCTAAAAGACAGGTTTCGTATCGGGGTTATGGAAGCGGATATAGATTCAGATGTGGATGCTTCTACCATTGCCACAAGCGGTGTCAAGGTGATTCAGCTCCATACCGGGGGCATGTGCCACCTCGATGCTGAAATGACCCGGCAAGGCTTGGATAGCCTTGCCACAGAAGATCTCGATATAGTCTTCCTCGAAAATGTGGGAAATCTCATCTGCACCGCCGAATATGACACCGGCGCGGCCCTGAATGTCATGATTTTAAGTGTACCCGAAGGAGATGATAAGCCGCTTAAATATCCTGTTATGTTTCAGCGGGTCGACGCTATTCTCATCAACAAGATTGATGCACTCCCGCTCTTCGATTTTAACCTTGAGCGTTTCAAAAAATATATTGGGGAATTAAATCCAAAGGCTCAGATTTTTCCGATTTCAGCAAAAACCGGCGAAGGTGTTGAAGCTTGGACAACCTGGCTTACAAGCGAAATCCATGCTTGGAAAGCAATACATACCACAGGAAAAGGGGAATAATATGGCACGGGAACTCATCCTCGATTTAGCAAACAAAATCAGTAAAACAAAACGGGGAGCCAAGGACGAAATTAAGCCTGAATATCCGGAATACCAGATATTGGATCCCATCGTTACCGATGATATGGCTCTGGTAGCCCTGCAGGTCGAATTCCGGAAGCCCCAGACCGCTGAACAGATTGCCGCTCGCTGCGGCAAATCGGTGGAAGAAACCACCAAGCTCCTCTGGGATCTGGCCTATGCGGGGGTTACCATCGTCAACAAGATCGATGGTGTAGACCAGTTCTGGCACGAAGTGTGGGTTCCTGGCCACATGGAAATGATCGTAAACAACAAAGAGAATGTTCGCAAACATCCAGAGGTAGCCCGGGCCTTCGATGCCTACGGGAAACGAAAGGGCCCCCTTGCGGCGGGCAATTTCCCCGTCGGAGCAGGCCCCATGCGGGTTATCCCGATACAGAAAGCAATAGATGGTGAAACTCGCCATGCTTCCTTTGAAGAAGTAGAAAGATACATCCAGGAAGCGAAGATCATTTCCGTTTCTGACTGTTCTTGCCGTACATCCCGGGAAGTGATGGGCGAAGGTTGTGGTCACTTAAAAGAGGATATGTGTATTCAGCTCGATCATGCCGCGGAATACTATATCCGTACCGGAAGGGCCCGGCAAATCAGCAAAGAAGAAGCCCTGGAAATCATGCACCGGGCGGAAGAAAACGGCCTTATGCACAGTATTCCCAATCTGGACGGCCCCGGTCATACCCATGCAATCTGCAACTGCTGCGGCTGCGGCTGCTTTTCCAACCGTATTGCCAATATGTACCGGAACCCCGATATGGTCAGGTCCAACTTTGTTGCCCAGGTAGATCCGGATAAATGCGTAGCCTGCGGCGAATGCGTGGAAAACTGCCCCAGCAATGCGGCAAAGCTGGGCCAGAAAATCTGCACCACCGAAGCGGAACGCAAAAAGGTGAACCGAGTCCTGCCCTACGATACCGAATGGGGACCGGAACATTGGAACCCGGACTACCGGATCAATAAAAAGGTGGTAGAAGACACCGGTTCCAGTCCCTGTAAAGCGGGCTGCCCTGCCCACATTGCCGTTCAGGGATATATCAAGCTAGCCTCCCAGGGCCGTTATCGGGAAGCGCTGGAGCTCATCAAAAAAGAGAATCCCTTCCCTGCAGTCTGCGGCCGTATCTGCCCCCGCAAGTGCGAATCCCAGTGTACCCGGGGAGATTTAGACAATCCGGTTGCGGTAGATGAAATTAAAAAGTTCATCGCCGAAAAGGATCTGCATGGGGAGACCCGTTATATACCCAAGAAACAGCACAACTATGGCAACAAAATTGCCGTTATTGGCGCAGGTCCTGCGGGACTTTCCTGTGCCTATTTCCTGGCCTTGGATGGTTACCGCGTCACGGTCTTTGAAAAGGAACAAAAACTGGGCGGTATGCTCACCTTCGGCATTCCTGCGTACCGGCTGGAAAAGGATGTTATCGATGCGGAGATCGATATCCTGAGAGAGCTTGGGGTAGAATTTAAAACTGGGGTGGAAGTTGGCAAGGACGTAACCATACCTGAATTGCGCAAACAGGGATATGAAGGATTTTACCTCGCAATCGGCGCCCAGGCAGGACGGAAACTTGGACTTGAAGGCGAAGACGCCCGGGGCGTATTTACCGGTGTTGAGTTCCTTCGTATGGTCAACCTGGGTCAGAAACCGGATATTCAGGGCAAGGTCATCGTAATCGGCGGCGGCAATGTGGCTATAGACGTGGCCCGTACCGCAATCCGCTCGGGCGGACAGCAGGTAAGTATGTATTGCCTCGAATCAAAGCCTGAAATGCCG
>JAIWNU010000072.1 GCA_020216655.1 Treponema sp.
GCCCTTCCCGAAGAGATCGACGAAGCGCTGGAAGAAGGCATTCGTATCGAAAATTCCTGGGGCCCCAAACGGATCATCGTTAAAGACGGCAAGGTTGCCGGCGTGGAATTTAAAAAGTGCGTCCGTGTCTTTGATGAAAACGGACGATTCAATCCTGCTTTTGATGAAAACACTACCATAACGGTGGAAGCTGACCGGGTCCTGCTTTCGGTTGGACAGGCGATTGACTGGGGCAAGGTTCTGGAAGGAACCAGTATTGAACTTAACCCCAATAAAACCGTTAAGGTGGATCCGACAACCTTCCAGACCAGCGAATCGGATGTCTTTGCCGGCGGCGATGTTGTAACTGGTCCGAAGTTCGCAATAGATGCTATTGCATTAGGCAAAGAAGGGGCTATCTCTCTGCACCGCTTTGTTCATAAGGGACAGAGCCTTGTACTGGGAAGGCTTAAACGGGATTATAAACCTATTGATAAGGAAAACCTGAACCTGGAAGGCTACGATGCCATCCCGCGGCAGCGGCCTATCGTTCATGCAAAGGAAGAGGAAAAACTCTCTTTCCATGACATTCGGGGTGTACTGACCGAGGAACAGGTTAAAAAAGAAACCGAACGCTGTCTGAGCTGCGGCGCAACAGTTATCGATGAATTCATGTGTCTCGGCTGCGGCCAGTGCGTGACCCGCTGCAAGTTTGAGGCGATAAAACTGGTGCGGCGCTATGATGCAGAACAGCTTCCCTATGAAAAAATTAAGCCGACAGTTATCAAGTATATCCTGAAGCGCAAGGTCAAAATTGCGGGTAAGGCGGTACTCACCAATCTTGGTGCCCTGTTCGGCAAAAAAGAAAAGGCCGGAGAAAAACAGTGCACGAACTAGGCATCATGATGCATATTGTGGAGACCGTAGAAACCTTTGCCAAGGAACAGGGGGTGAATCAGATAAAAACCCTGGTGCTCCAAGTGGGAGAGGAATCTCCGGTCGTTCCGCAATACCTCCGTGCATGTTATCCTGCAGCGGTGGATGGAACCACACTGCAGGATACGGAACTGGAGATTGAGATAATTCCCGGCCGGGATTTTCTTATTAAAGAGATTGTGGCCCTGTAACAGGGCAGGAGCTTAAGGAGTTTTAGTATGCACATGGCGGATGCCCTGATATCCCCGCAGGTCGGCGCAGTAATGTGGACAGCGACGCTGGCTGTCGGGGCCTATTCGATAAAAAAGGCCCGGGAAAAGGAGGAGCAAGACCATATAGCCCTGGCGGGTATTCTGGGAGCCTTTGTTTTTGCAGCTCAGATGATTAATTTCTCCATCCCAGGTACCGGTTCGAGCGGACATATTGGCGGGGGACTTCTTTTATCCATTCTCCTTGGTCCCCACCTCGCCTTTTTAACCATAGCGGCCATATTGCTCATTCAAGCGCTTTTTTTTGCCGACGGTGGGCTACTAAGCTACGGATGCAATGTTTTTAACCTCGCTTTTTACACCTGCTTTATAGCCTATCCGCTCCTTTGCCAACTCAGCAAAAAAACTGACAAGAAAAGCACCTTAAGCAAGGCCGCAATGGTACTTGCCAGCGTTATAGGTCTGCAATTGGGTGCCTTCTCGGTAGTTCTGGAAACACTCTTCTCGAACAAAACAGAGCTTCCTTTCTTCACCTTTGTCATGCTGATGCAGCCAATCCATTTGGCTATCGGCCTTGTAGAAGGTTTTATAACCGCCGCTATCATTTCCTCTGTAGAAAAAACAGCCCCCCAGATTCTGTCTCATGCTCGCACTCAGAGTAGCACAGCGCCAGCTATAGAAAAACTTGGGGCAGTTTTTATTGTTGCTGCACTTTTTACCGGCGGCATCCTCTCATGGTTTGCCTCTACTCAACCAGACGGCCTTGAATGGTCAATCGAAAAAGTCTCCGGTACGGTTGATATAGAGAGTACAAGCAATGTACATGGTCTTTTTTCGGACCTTCAAAAAAAGACTGCCATATTGCCCGATTATTCCTTCGGGACTACAGGTGAAGCACTAGAAACATGGCCTAAAGCTGACGCGGGGACCAGTGTTTCAGGAATCGCAGGAGCATTTTTTACCTTTCTGCTCGTTTTCATCATCGGGTTTGCCTTAAAACCCAAAAACAAACCTGAGCCTGTACAGAAAGCAAAGTGGTAATCTATACAAAAGAAGAACAACGATTCAGAGGCTTCGAGGAATTTGCATCCCTATCCAGCGGTGTGCACCGGCTTCATCCGGCAGCACTGCTGGTTACCATTATTGGATACATCATTGCCATTTCTTCGTATCCATACACGGCTGTAAGTGTATTAATACCCTATTGCATCTTTCCCGTGCTGCTGGCCCGGTTTGCCCGCATACCCCTCAAACCCCTTATTACCGCAACACTAAAAGTCATGCCCCTCATTATTATGATTGGAATACTGCAGCCTTTTACAGATCGCGTTTTTATTAAGGTTGGCTCCCTTTCCTTTAGCCGTGGCTGGATTATTTTCATCTCTCTACTTATAAAAGCATTTTTAACCATACTGGCTAATTTCTTGCTTATCAGTATTTTAGGCATCGGCGGACTGCAAAAAGCAATGAAAAGCCTGGGGCTCCCCCCTCTTTTTTATTTGCTTTTTACCATGGTATACCGCTACATTATGCTCTTACTGGAAGATATATACCGGGCGATGCGGGCCTATGAAATACGAAGCGGCGGGAACCCAAAGCTCCGGCCGCAGGAGTGGGGGACCGTTCCCGCAAGCATTTTGATACGAACCTATGAACAGGGGCTGCGTATTGAACAGGCCATGAAACTAAGAGGCTACGATCCGGCACAGCCCTTCGGGCAGGTGCCCAGGATATCCTTTAAGGATATTGTATTTATTCTCGTCTGTATAAGCAGCTTTGTTATGTTCCGAATCTTTCCAGTCTCTGTCCTGTTAGGCGATATGTTAATAACTGGTTTCAAGGCACTACATGGATAAACCACGCATCGTTGTAGATAAACTAAGCCACACCTATCCCGATGGTTGGCGGGTGCTTTCCAATTTGTCCTTTTCTATACAGGCCGGAACGACGATTGCTTTGGCAGGGGCAAACGGCAGCGGCAAAACTACCCTGCTCTGGCTCATTGCAGGTATTTTAGAAGCCAGTCAGGGAAGCATCCATATTGATGAAATTCCGCTGAATCGAGGAACGGTCCGCCAGATACAAAGAAAAATTGGCCTTGCGTTCCAGAATCCAGAGGACCAGCTGTTTATGGCTACGGTCCGGCAGGATGTGGAATTTGGGCCCCGGAACCTTTACTATTCCGATCAGGAGATCGAAACACGGGCAACAGATGCCATGAAGAAAACCGGCTGTCTCCATCTAGCAGAGAGGCCCCCCTACCGTCTTTCGGGGGGCGAAAAGCGCTTGGCGTCCTTGGCCACCATTCTCGCAACCGATGCCGAAATCCTATTATTAGATGAGCCGACCAACGCCCTCGATCCCCGTTCCAGAAGGAATACTATTAACCTGCTCAGAAGACTTCCCCAGACAAAACTGATTGCAACCCACGATTTAGATCTGGCACTTGAACTCTGCGATGAAGTCATACTGCTCCATCAGGGGACCCTCGCAGCCAGGGGCCCCGCTCGGCAAATTCTAAGCGACCCGCTGCTACTCGAATCAGTGGGCCTCGAACTTCCCCTGTCACTTCAGGGTTAAATTACCGCAGGGCCCGGCTCGCATTCACTACCGCAAGCAATGCTACACCCACATCTGCAATGACCGCTTCCCACATGCTTGCAAATCCCAGGGCCCCCAGGACAAGAAAGGCCAGCTTAAAACCAAGGGCAAACACAATGTTTTGCGTAACTATCCGCTGCGTTTTTTTTGCATGGATGATGAGCTGGGGTATGCGCCTTACCTCATCGGTCATTAAAACCACATCGGCGTTTTCTATAGCCGCATCGGTGCCGATACCGCCCATGGCAATCCCCGCATCTGACCGGGCAAGGACCGGCGCATCGTTTATGCCGTCTCCTACATAGACAAGGCTTCCGCGGCCATTGATTTCATTGAGCATGGACTCCACTTTTGCAAGCTTATCCTGCGGAAGCAGCCCATGATGAACCGGAATACCGCCCAGTTCGCGGGCAGTCCTCATGGCAGGCCCCTCATTATCGCCGGTAAGAACCGCAATATCTTGTACTCCCAGTTTTTTGAGATCCCGAAGGGCTTCCTGTGCATCCGCTTTAACCCTATCGCCGAGCATGATTTTTCCCGCATAGGTCCCCGCTACTGCCACATGGATAACCGACTCTTCCATATCTTCGCACCGATGAGGAATCTTTTTTAGATGTAAAAGGCGGTCGTTCCCTGCAATTATTTCACGGCCCTGCACAGTGGCAACCGAACCATGGCCGGGAATTTCGGTAAAACTGGAAGACTCATCAGGCTGTACAGATTGATGAGCCTTTCCGTATTGAGAAGCATAAAACCGTTGGACTGCTACCGAAAGCGGGTGGTTCGATGCTGAACCGGCAAGGACCGCATGGGAAAGGAGCTCTTCGGCGGTAAATCCATTGGCGGGCTGGATATGTTTTACCGTAAACGCCGCATCTGTAAGGGTGCCGGTTTTATCAAAGACCACCGAACGCGCCTTGGCGAGCGTATCCAATACAGCCGCCCCTTTTACCAGGATTCCCTTCCGGGCGGCTCCGCCGAGACCTGCAAAATAACTTAATGGAATACTGAGCACAAAGGCACAGGGACAGGAAATAACCAGCATGGTAAGGGCCCGGTACATCCATAGGGAGAAATGCTGCCCCGGAACAAGGAGGGGTGGTATAAGCGCCACCGCCAAAGCCAGGAAGACTACTGCCGGTGTGTACCAGCGGGCAAAACGGTGAATAAACCGCTCAGGCTTTGCTTTATTTTTCGTTGCTTCCTCTACAAGCCAAATGATCCGGCTGGCCGCGGAATCTTTTGCAAGCCTGAGGGTGCGAATCACGAGAACTCCGTCCATAACAATAAAACCCGAAAGTACCTCCGTACCAGCCTGGGCTGGCCGAGGAAGACTTTCGCCGGTCATAGAGGCTGTATCCAGGGAAGCAGTGCCTTCCACGACCTCTCCGTCCACCGGGACCCGTTCGCCGGGACGCACCTGAACAAGGTCTCCGATCTGTACCGAAGCACTTTCAATCTCTTCCCATTGGCCGTTTTTCATAACCCGGGCCGTATCTGTTTTAAGGCTGAGCAGCGCTTTAATAGACTGCCGGCTCTTAGTAACAGCCACATCCTGTAAAAACTCACCCACACGGTACAGGACCATGACCCCCACTGCTTCTTCCATCGCGCCAATGGCAAATGCACCCAAGGAAGCAACAGACATTAGAAAGAGCTCGTCAAAGGGTTTGAATTGCATAATATTTCGTACCGCACCGCGGAGCACCTCATATCCTGCAAGTATATATGCAGCAGCTAGGCAAATAATGGCGACTACCGAAGAAAACTCCCACAATATTATGCCTGCGAAGCCAAGGACGAAAGCAACAATGAGCAACACCAATTCTTTTCTTTGTTCCGGGGATAAATGAAACTTAACCGCTTGAACTTTTGATATATCTACAGAACAAGCGCCGGATGAACAGCAGGCATCTTTCATGCTTGTACCCTCCCCTGTTCGGAAACGTGGCTCGCGGCTATGGAAATAAGTCCTTCCACATGGTCATCGTCAAGGCTGTAATAGACAACCTTGCCATCCTTCCGGAACCGGACAAGCCGGGCACGCCTCAAAAGCGAGAGTTGATGACTAATGGCCGACTGGGTCATATCAAGGACCCGGGAAAGATCACATACACAGAGTTCACGCTCTTTGGCGAGGGCGTTTACTATTCTGAGCCGGGTGGGATCGCCGAGGATTTTAAATAGTTCAGACATAGCCAGCAGCTGGGGAACCGGCAGTTCTTCTCTCCGGGCCTGTTCCACCGCTTCTGGATGCACCTCTGTACAAGCGCACACTACAGTTTCTTTATGATTAATCATATAAACTCCACACAAAACCTTACACATGAACATTTGTTCATATATTCATGAATAAAACATACTTTAGATTTACAAAAAATTCAAGGCTGGCTCGATAAGGATTATACGACGAACAATAGATATGAAGGCGGAACCTGCCCAAGGGCAGGTTCCAGGGTGCGGGTTGTTATAGCTTAAAGAGTATCCCGATTAGACCGGTATTGTAGTATCCATAATAACCGTATTCAACATTGAGCGCAAAGTTGGGGGTAAAGAAGTAGCTTGCCCCTCCGGTGGTCCTGAGCCCAATCCTAAATTCAGAAGTGCGGGATCCGCTATACCCCCAGGTGTAGCTAAAAAAGCCTGCACCAAGCCCAATATAGGTATCCATATTATCTAATGCGGAGAAACCACTGGGCCAGTCAAAATCTTTAAGTCCCAGATGTAAGGTAGCAAAGGCACCTCCACCAAGATAGGTATCAGACCAACCTGAATATACGCTGTTATTCCATGAATAATAGGAAGCCTTGACTGCGGCACCATAGGTCAGGGGTAAAAAGTCGGCAATGACGAATTTACCTAGTATAAACTCAACCCCGCCAGAGACATCTATGGCTCCCCAAAAAAACCATAACCAATACCGACAGACAGGGCCAAGTCCCCCGGTGCCATGAGGGGTTCTGGCGCTTTGGGCGATTCAGCCCAGAGACCGCTCCCAGCAGCAAGTAAAACAAGCGCCAAAACCAACACAAAACCTTTTTTCATGATGCGACTCCTTGAATAAAATACGCCGCTTTAAAAGTGGTGTTATATTTCAAGTATAGTCTTTTGGAGGGAAAAAACCAGTAATTTGAGCCAATTTCAAAAGTAACAGACTTTTGAAATTGGCTAAAGATTTATTTTACTAGTATCTCATAAACTTCTTGAGAATTGCTTGCATTTTTAAGCATATTCCGTGTCTTTTCATCTCCCAGAACTGCTCCTAGGCTCGCAAGCACCTGCATATGGGGAGCTTCTTCTCCCGCGGGAGTCAGAATCATGGCAAGTAAATGAACAGGGCTGCCATCTATAGTTTGAAAATCAATGCCCCGTTTATGGATACCGATCGCGAGGGTTTGCACTTTTACACCGCTGGTCCGGGCATGGGGCAGCGCAATTCCGTGTTCCATGCCAGTACTCATCCGCTCTTCCCGGTCGATAATATCCCGCAACAGCATTTCTTTATCTACCACTTTTCCAGCCCTATCAAGCAATGATACCAGTTCCTCTATAACCTCGTATTTGCTCGTCCCCTTGAGCTCAGTGGTGATACAATTCATGTCCAAAATTTTACGGAATGCCACATCTTTCCGTCCTTTCTGAACATGCAATTCCTGACGAAGCTGTTCCGGATCAAAATGCTCTTTTAATTTTTCAAAATTACTATCCAATTGAACCATCACTTCATGTAGTACAGACTTCACTAATGGAGCATCTACAGGATCAGTTTCAATGCGCAGCATATTTTCATTTGTAACCAAAGAAAAGGAAATATCACTCTTTCGAATATGGCTTATCTCATCGCGGATACTCATATGCTGAACAAAGAAACCTTCCCGTTCTAGTTCTCTGAGGAATGTAGAAGAAACCAGCTCTGCAAGTTCTCTCGTCGGTAATACAATTTCTATTGATTCAGTCTCGTTACCCTTTGCCTCTTTCACCGTACCCTGGCCGCCTTTTGAAAGTGCAATAGACAATAGAGGAGGAGCTACAATACTGGTTACCATGGTCATAAGAATGCTTACACCAAAGAACGATGGCTCAAGCACCCCAGCAGCAAGTCCAATACCTGAGATGATGAGGGCAACTTCTCCGCGGGGAACCATACCGAGTCCGATACGAAGGGCTCCACGAACATTAAAACCCAAAAACATTGCAGGAAGTCCTGCACCTAAAACTTTTGCCAGGATTGCAAGCAGTGTATAAATACCGCCAAAAATCAACACAGAGGGAGACATTAGCTGCCGAACGTCTACCATCATACCCATAACGGCAAAAAACACCGGGACAAAAAAGTCATATAGCGGCTTTGTTTTATCCATAATGAGGTAGACAATATCTGTTTTAGAAAGACTTACGCCGACAATATATGCACCAATAATCATCGCAAGTCCCTGCATCTCAAAGAAACCTGCTAAAATTAACGCAAGTCCCAAGGCAAGAATCGGATAATGGCTTTCGCCTCCAATTTTTTTAAGCCCCTCACCAAGATGTTTGCCAAATATAAGGCCCAGGGCAGTAAACCCAAGCCATAAGCCAAAGGCCTTAATCGCGATAGATCCAATCCCCCAGGCCGATAAACCTCCTGCCTGATGACCAGTCATAACAGCAACCACACCCATAACAATAGCAAGCAGGACAATACCAATGACATCGTCAAAAACTGCAGCAGCAAGAATGGTAACCCCTTCAGGGGAGTCCATTTTTTTCTTATCTGAGAGAATCCTTGCAGTAATACCGACACTTGTGGCGGTACTCATGATACCTAAAAACATAGAACTGGGAGCAAAAAAGGATTGGTGCATAAATAATGCCCCGATGCCAGCTCCTAAAACATAGGATCCAACGACCCCACCTAAACCAACCAGCCCTCCCACAACAGAGTAGCTGAGAAACATATCAATGTCGGTTTCTAGGCCAGAAGTAAACAATAAAATGATAGATGCTACCGTTGCAAAAGCATAGAGCACAGGACTAACCGCAAACCCCTCATAAACCTGAAACAATCCTTGGGGAAAACCCGGTATTGGAAAAGCCCCTAAAGCATAGGGACCGATGATCACCCCGGTAAGCAGCTCTCCAATAACTGATGGCATTTTAATTTTTGTAGCCAATATTCCGCCTGCCCGGACTGCAAAGATTACTACCCCCAGTTCTAACACCAAAGAAGTCATTTGAACTGTTAATTCGGACTCGCCCTCTGCACTTGCAAATACCAGCGCAGTGGTAGCAAGTAGAAAGCCAAAAAATAGAACTATTCGTTTCATTATACACATACCTCTGGGAGGCTATTCTATTATTTTCATCGTTTTAGCACAATACTGACTGAAAACGTTTATTTCTCAACTAGAGTAAAACATAGGATTCACCAATACTTTGGTCCTTCTAGAAAATATTTATGAAACGCCCATAAATATACGTTATTCGTAATATTATTATTGTATTTTTACGATTATAGTATATACTATCCCTGTAAGGCTCAATATCAGGAGAAACAGGGAATGAAAATCGGCTGTGTAAAGGAAATAAAGAAACATGAATATCGGGTGGGACTGACTCCATCCTGCGTAGCAGCCTATGTCCAGCGGGGACATCAGGTATATATCCAGAACGGTGCGGGCGAAGGGGCTGGTTTCGAAGACAGCGAATACAAAGCCGCAGGGGCTGCCCTTGTCGCAAAGGCAGAAGATATTTACAGCTCCTGCCAGATGATTGTAAAGGTAAAAGAACCCCAAGCTTCAGAGTATCCCCTGCTGCGGGAAGGTCAAATTCTCTTTACCTACCTGCACCTGGCGGCTGACGAAGAACAAACAAAGGCCCTCTTAAAAAACAAGGTGACCGGTATTGCTTACGAAACAATCAGGCTTGATGACGGAAGCCTTCCCTGTCTTGCCCCCATGAGCGAGATTGCGGGCCGCCTCAGCGTGCAGGAGGGGGCAAAATACCTGGAGCGGCCCTTCGGCGGCCGGGGAATTCTCCTCGGCGGAGTCCCCGGAGTGCAGCGGGGAAAGGTGGCCATCCTGGGAGGCGGTGTAGTCGGAACAAACGCGGCTAAAATTGCCTTAGGTATGGGAGCGGAGGTGACACTCCTGGATGTCCGTTCAAGCCGCTTGGCATATCTTGATGATATATTTCACGGCGCTGTATCTACCCTCTATTCCACCGATGCAAACATCCGAAAAGTGGTGGCTGAAAGCGACCTCGTTATCGGCGCGGTACTCATACCGGGAGCCCGGGCTCCAAAACTAATCCGCCGGGAGCACTTAGGATTGATGAAAAAACGTTCGGTCATTGTAGACGTTGCTGTCGACCAGGGTGGCTGTGTAGAAACCACGAGGCCTACCACCCATGATAATCCAGTCTACGAAGTAGAGGGCATCGTTCATTACTGTGTAGCCAACATGCCCGGCGCGGTCGCATTAACAAGCACCCTCGCCCTCACGAGTACCACCCTCCCCTTCGGCCTCGAAATAGCCGAAAAAGGAGCGGAAGCCGCTTGCCGGGACAACCCAGCAATCCGTCGGGGACTCAACACCTACCAGGGTCAGCTTACCTGTAAAGAAGTGGCCGCTGCTTTTAATCTCCCCTGGACGGATGCGGACAAGCTGTTGTAAGCTCCAAAAACCATGGAACTGGATGCAACCGACTGGAATATCATAAATATTCTGAAAGAAAGCTATGAGAATAACAACACAATAGCCCGGAAGCTAGGTCTCTCCGAGGGAACAATCCGGAGCCGAATCAAGCGGCTCAGGGAAGCCAATGTTATGCAAATCCGGGCTCTCATCAATCCTGAGGTTCTGGACAACAAACAGCTTGCCCTGGTAGCCATGCGGGTCGCCGAATCGCGGCTCCTGGAGACCAAGGCGGAAGAGGTGTCCCAGCTTCCAAACGTACTGTCGGTTTCTATCGCCTCAGGCCGTTACGATCTTATTGCTGAGGTCCTAGTAGACTCAAACCGGGGGCTTGTTCGTTTCCTTACCGAAGAACTTTCCGGTGTAGAGGGGGTGGTTAGTTCTGAAAGCTTCCTTATGCTTAAAAGCTATAACAAATATGTATAAGCAAGGCATGGAGCGCTAAGCCGACTCGGCATTTACTTTTTCCCGTTTTTCCCGCATGGACACAAAGAGGGGCACCGCAATACCCGCAATAGCCAGAACTGTTCCTGTCGCAATAAAAACCGATCCATAACCGAAGCCTATTGCGAGGGCCGAGCCGATCGCCGGTCCTATTGCACCACCGGCGGAGGCAACAGAACTACGGAGACCGTACATACTCCCTTGTTTCTCCCGGGGGGTTTTTACTGCGATGAGGGCATTCACTGAAGGCAAATTGCCACCAATAAAGAAACTGCTCATCACCCTTAACACAAGCAGCTGGGATACAGAGCTGACAAAAGCCTGGGGAAGCGTAAAGAGGGCGGCCCCGCCCATGCAAAATACTAAGGTCCGCCTGTAGCCCAGCCGGTAACTGATTTTACCAATAAGTACCGCAGCAATGGAAGAACTGATTGCAGCTGCAGCAATAACAAGTCCCGTATCGGAGGCAATCCGAGCGGAAGCTGTGGAGATGGTTTTTATAAAGAGGGGCAAAAAGGGGGCGGTGATGCTGCCTGCAACCTGATCTGCAGCCACAATTGCAAGGAGAGTCCAAAGGGCTTTACGCTCCGTTCCGCCCAGGGGCGAAAAGTCGGGAACAAGGCTTTTTACAAAGGACTTTCGCTGGGGAGGCGGACTAAAGTCATCGGTTGCAAAGAGACTTACAATAACACCGCCAAGGAGGAGCAGAATCGCGGTAGCCAAAAAATTGATGCGGTGGCCATAAAAATCAGAGATATAGCCGCCGAGCAGTGGCCCTAGGGAATTGCCCAAAAAAATAGACATTTGGAGCAAACCCAGCGCATACCCCCGCTCTTCTTCGGGAGAAACCGAGGCAACTAAAACCGTTGCAGCACCGACCGTACCGGTCAGCATACCTTGAATAGTACGGAGCAAAAGCAACTGCCAGGGATCACTGACAAAGCCCTGTAAACATAGAATGACCGCACCACCGAACATAGCCCGCAAGAGCATGGGCTTCCGGCCAAATTGATCCGCTAGGCTCCCCCAAATCGGAGCCATTATCATCATGCTGATGGCAGGCAGGGTCTGCAGAAGCCCGGTATACAGCTTTACCGCCTGGGGATCGGTAATTCCTAAATCACCGAGAAAAAAGGGAATAATAGGAGTAGAAGTACCAAAACCAGCTATGGCAAGGACTTCACCTATCCAGACCGAATAGAGGGTCCGCTTCCACCCAGAATGTGTTGCAGAAATCGACGTAGTAAACCTCTATTAATTATTTTAACATAAGGGCCTGCCATATTTGTAAAAGAGGCAGGACAATACATACTACAATAAAGACAATTTCCAGCACAAGGGTACGCCGCTCTGCCGAATCGGTTTTTACCATTTCGTACACCGAAGAAAGCACATCCAAGCGGCGCTCAACAGACCGGCTCCAGCCATCGGTATTGAATATTTCGCAGAGCCGGGAATAAATCTGGCCCAAAAAATAGTCACCTATTATTTTTGATGAATTTTCAAGGTTTTCGAGGATAAAAAGGGCTTCGAATCGCAAAGCTTGAATACGGGCAAATTTTTTCTGGGGAGCCCTGCCTCGTAGTTTTATGCGCCCCTTGCCCTTCTTATTTTTTTGAATACCGTAGACCGTTAAGTCCCGTTCAGCCTCATCGAGCCTCTGATCCAATAGCCTATCCAAGGCGCGAAGCTCAAGAAGCCGGTAATTTGCATGCTCAATAATAAGAAGAATATCTTCATAATCCCGGTGGCTGTCAAAGATAACACAGTGGTCCATATCAAAAATGGCGAGATCATCAGGCCGATATGAGAAGGGGCGAGCTAAAGCAGCCTGGATCTGGGACTCATGGAGCGAATCAGCCTCATGTTCACCGATAAGAAGCGCCGCAAGGCGTGTCCTGTTTTGCTGGACAAAGAGGGGCGGAAGTTCCGGGTATTCCAGAAAACAGTATGCCAAATAGTGCTCCTGCTGAATGTTCGAACGTTCTATACCGTCTAGAATGGCATCCCCTATGGCATCCAAAAGACGTCCGAAGAGCCGGTCCGCATACTCTGCAAAACTGTATGTGTAGCCCTGACTTCTAATTAATGTGGACCGGGAAAGGGGCCCCAGCGCATCCAGAGTAAAACGACCGGTACCCCTCAGTAAAATGGTTACCGCACCGTCATTATATACCTTTGCAGAGGGAAATACCGTTCCAAGCCCCTCGGCTTCAACTTCTTCAAAGGCAAACCACACCGGCTGGGGAAGCGAAAGTGATGTGGGGGTATCTTTGCGCAGGGGCAGCGGACTTCCCAGCTTTTTCCCCGAAAGCCGAGCATACAGGGCGGGGCTTTCCAAGATTTTCATATCAATAGCCCGCCCTACGTCCTTTATGGAAAAATAAACGAGTTCGGTAAGCAGGGGGTCCTGATTAGTTTCTATCATGGAACTATTATAACATAAGCGGGTATTGACCGATATGGGGAAGCCCCGTAGATTGAGCATTATGAAGTTTCTCCATCTTGCGGACCTGCATCTGGGACGCCTGTTTCATGAACAATCCCTTATCGAAGACCAGAAATACCTGCTCAATCAACTCGTGGATATACTTTCCCGGGACCGGTATTCGGCAATCCTCTTAGCCGGGGACATTTACGACCGGTCCATACCGTCCGCTGAGGCGGTAAGTCTCTTGGGAGACTTCTTGAATACCCTCCATAGCCGCTTTCCCGACACAGCCATCTGCATGATCGCGGGAAACCACGATTCACCTGAACGGCTTGCCTTTGGCCATGAACTGTTTAGGTCCATGAACATACACATTGTCTCAGACCCAAATCTTTCTTTTGAGCCAGTCATTGTGACAGACGGGAAAGAACGCTGTGCGGTGTTTCTCCTTCCTTTCCTGTACCCCGGTTCGCTTTATTCCCCCAAAGAAGCCCCAAACTCAGACAACCAAGAATCCGGTGCAGCACCGCAGGGCCTGCGGACCCAGCAGAGCCTTGCAGCCGAGGCAGGACGGCGCCTCGAAGAACGGCGAAAAGAACTTGCAGCGCAGGGAATACACCACTCAGTGCTCGTCGGCCACCTCTTTACCCAGGGAGGAAGAGAAAGCGAATCGGAGCGGATTTTTGTCGGCACCGCCGAACAGGTTGATGTCCGGCTTTTCTCTGGGTTTTCCTACGTCGCCCTGGGGCATCTGCACCGCTGCCAGCAGGCGGGGCCGAACGCCTGGTATGCCGGAAGCCCCCTGGCCTACAGCTTTGGTGAGGCGGGCCAGGAAAAGGTTTGCCTTGAGGTGGAGATCCCGGCCTGCGAATCAGGCCAAACAGCAACAGTACGGGCCATTCCGCTTAAGCCGCTCCACCCGGTACGGCGACTCAAGGCTTTATTTGCGGACCTTATGTCAGGAAACTTGCAGACAGAAAAGAAGGGGACACAAGCTGACGCACTTGTTCATTCATACCTCGAAATTGAGCTCACCGACGAGCACCTGGTAGAAAATGCCCAGCTGCTTTTAGAGCAACGATATCCATTAGTACTCTCGGTAAAACAGGACCGGGCATTCCAAGCCCTGGTAGCTGAACGGTCTGCCCTGCAGGGCATGCTGCCCGATACAGCCTCTGGTGGAACGGGGCGCCGCCGGGGTACCCTAGATGATTTTATTGCATTCCAGGAAACTCTGTACGGACAAGTAGACCAGGGCAAACTGGACCTTTTTGCAACCCTCTTAAAGGAGCAGCAATCCCATGAGACCCCGTAAGCTCATCATGTACAACATCGGTCCTTTTACGGGCCGAACCGAAATAGATTTTACCAGGCTGGACGACATTTTTCTCATATCCGGAAAAACCGGTTCGGGCAAAACCACCATCTTTGACGCCCTCTGTTTTGCCCTCTACGGTAAACTCCCGGGGAGCAGGAAAAACCTGGAAACAAAAATCCGTTCCGATTTTGCAGGTCTCGATGAAGACTGCTGGGTAGAGCTTGAATTTTCTCTCGGTAATGAGACCTATCTTGTACAGCGAAGCCCCAAATTGGAACGGCCTAAGAAACGGGGAACCGGAACCACCGTGGAAGAAGAAGCGGCAGTACTCTACCGGCTCGCCAGTGGGGGCGAACGGCAGAGCCTATCGAGCAGAAAAAGCGAGGCGGATGAAAAAATCGCCCGGCTTTTAGGCCTCTCGGCCGACGAATTTGCCAAGATAATACTCCTTCCCCAGGGAGAGTTCGCCCAGTTCTTACAACAAAATTCCCAGGCTCGCCGGGAGGTGCTGCGGAAACTCTTTCCCGTGGAAGAAGCGGTAGCCATCAGAGAGCTTGCGGCGGAAAAAAAGAAAGAAGCCGAGGCTATGTTAAAGACAGCCAATTTGGCCCTGCAGGAAGCTTCTCAGCGGTACAATGAACAGGAAAACCAGGCAGAGCAAAATCGCATCAGGTCCGAATTGGAACAAATTGCCGAAAAGGACAGGCAAACCTTAGACCACATTAAAACCTTAAGCGAAGCCCTGAGCCGGGCCCGCCAGCGGCAGGAACTGGTACAGCGGCTTGCCGCCATCGATGAAGAGCGGCGCACACTTACCGAACAGCAGCAGGAAATAGAAGCCTTGAGTCGGGCACTGGCCATGAACCAACAGGCAAAACCAGCCCAGGAAAAGCTTTATCAGGAAAGGGAGCTGGAAAGCAGAATCAAAAACCTGCAAGCAGAACGGGAACAGGCAGAGCAGCGGGCTGCCATGGCAATTCATCAATATGACGAAATAGAAAACCAAAAAAGCAGCATTGAAAACCTAAATCGTGAATGCACTGCCCTCAGGGAGCAGAAGGGAGCCCTTTCCCAGGCTGTGGAGGAGGAACAGCGCCTCAGGCAGCTCGAAACGCGCCGAGAAGAACTCTTAACTGCGATCCATGAAGCAGAAGAAAGCCTTCCAGGACTCCGGGCCGACATAGAAAATTTACAGGAATTGCTTATAAAAAGCGAAGGGGCCGCCCAAGTTGAAACAACACTGCAGGAACAAAAGGAGATGAGTGTTGCCCTCATGGCTCACCTCCGCAACCTCCTTCAATATGCCCAACAGGGCAGCCAAAAACGCACAGAGCAGCGCAGCGCCGAAGAACGTTTAGCCCAGCACAGAATGGAACTCGACACAATCGAGAAGCGGCTCCCCATACTTAGTGAAGAACTGGCTGACTTGGAAAAACAATACAAGGAACAGGAAGAGGCAAACCTTGCTGCCCGGCTCGCCGCAACCCTCAAGCAAGGGGAACCCTGCCCCGTTTGCGGTTCGCTTCATCATCCGGCCCCTGCCCTCGCACCCCCCATTCGTTTTGGTACGGAAGAAAAAATATCGGCCCTCAAAATAGAACAAAAAGATTTGGAAAAACGCATGGCCGAGCTGCGGACCGAAATACGAAACCAGGAGCTTACATTAAATAGGCTTATTCGGGAACTGGAAGAGATAGAAGAGAAGTACCATGAAATCCGCACCAGCCTGCTCGCTCTCCTTTCCCCCCATTCTGGGCTCCCCTTCGAGATTACCTGTCTTAACAACGCACGGGGCTTACCAGAAGTATCGGAAGTCCAGATCGACATCCGGAATAACTCGGCAGCGGCAGAAACTATCAATAAAAACCTCCAGCAGTTACGAAAAGAAAGCCTTAATCTTGCCCAGGTCGCCCGAAATCTGCAGGAAAAGCAGGGTCTGGCTGCCCGTGCACAGGCCCAATTGGAAAGCGGCAGGCAGCAGATCGCCGATTTATCTCATCAAATTGATGAAATAAAGGCTCGGCTCCAACTCTATTTTGATATATGGAAAACAGAAACCATCGCCCTTGCCCTAAACCGCCTGCAGCAGCATTTAAAAACCATGGAGGCCCAGATAGCGGAGTATGAAAAAAAGAAGCAGCAGCTCGGCATAGAGAAAGCCCAGGCACTGCAGCACAGGGAGATCCTTGAAAAGCGCTGGCAGGATTTTAAGGAAGAAGAAGCACAGCTTAAACAGGCCCTCACAGCCATGGCAGAGGAGCTCGGGTTTACCGACACGGAGTCACTAAAGGCCGCCATATTAAGCCCAGAAGCAGAAGGGGCATACAGTTCCCGGGTTCAAGCTTGGAAAGAAAGCATGGACCGGCTTATACACCAGGAAGAAGAAGCCCGGCGGGCCCTGGCGGGACTCCACATAGAGGGCCCTGGGAACCAGAGAGAAGCCACCGTAGAGGCCCTTGAGCAAGCCCTTCATGATACAGAAGAGGCCCATGAACAATTGGCGGAAACACAGCAAGCCCTGCAGGTAAGACTCCAGAGCCTTATTCAGGATCAGGAACGATATACAGCTGCTTTGAATCAGTATAATCATCTCAATGAAATTTATACCCGCTATAAAGCCCTGTCAGAGGACCTAGCCGGCTCAAACCCCAAAAAGTGGCCCTTCGATTCATGGCTCCTCAGCCTGTACCTCCAGGAAGTAACCTCCTATGCAAACAGGCGGCTCGAACGAATGAGCGAAGGAAGGTATTCCATACTTCTGAACCCCGAAAACGAAAATAACCGAGCCCTGGGAGGTCTAGACCTCGCGGTCTTTGACTCCTTCACCGGCAAGACCCGCCCCTGCGCGACCCTCTCGGGGGGCGAAAGCTTCATGGCTTCCATAAGCCTCGCTCTGGGACTGGCCGATTCTATCCAAGCCCGCTCCGGGGCAGTACGGCTCGATGCCATCTTTATCGATGAAGGTTTTGGCAGCCTGGACGAGGTCAGCCTGGATCGGGCCTTAACCATTCTGGATGAAATCCGGGATCACCGCATGGTGGGCCTCATTTCCCATGTGGCGGAGATGAAAAGCAGAATTCCCAGCAAAATTGAGGTCATAAAATCAAACCAAGGTTCCAGAATTTTGATTTCCGGAGAAAGCTAGCCTATATTTGTTTGTATGAATAAAGTAAAGCTCTGGACACCTCAGCAGGCAACAAGGACATTAATCCTCAGTTCCATGCTGGTGAGCCTCTTGCTTTTAGGATTCGCCATCTTCAGCACTTTCCAATTTCTCCGGCTGGAACAAAGCATGGCGCTGCAGGCTCAGGAACGGGTCCAGATATTATTACATTATCAGCTTGATCAAGTGACAGCAGTTACTGCGGATTACAGCCGCTGGGATGACACCTGGCTCTACATGCAGGGGAAAAATCCCGATTACCCGGAGGTTAATTTTACCGAAGAATCGCTAGAAAATCTGGGCTTTGCCTTTGTTGCCCTCTATACAACGGAAGGACAGCTTTATTTTTCTTTTTCGGCCGTAGAAAAAAACACGGCAGAACCCCTTAAAACAATTCCGCCATCTTTACAGCAGGATTGTCATGGGATCCTCATCCTATCGGAAAAACCCTTTATCGTGGCAATCCAGAGAATACTGCGCAGCGATTTATCCGGCCCCCCCCAAGGTTTTCTTATCTTTGGGAAATATATTGATGAACAGTTAGAGCAAACCTTGAGCCAGCTCTCAGGTACGAACGTACAAATTAACATAGCTCAAACAGCAGAAACTCCCCATACATCTATAAATTTGCAGCCTCAGATGAGCTTTAAGGTATCTGAAATTGATGTTGCCTCCCACATCCCGGGATTACTCGAAAACACAAGAATGGTACTTTCGGTCCGCGTACCCCGGGACCTGTTTTGGAATGGCTTCCGCTCGGTAGCGGTCTTATTCTTATTTGCGGGAGTGATAAGCACCATACTGCTGATAAATATCAGATCCGCCAGGCAATTACTTGCATATGAGACCAATTCAGCCCTCATACTTGAACAGCAAGTAACCGAGCGGACCGAAGCCCTGCGAATGACCAATGAAACGCTGATGACCTACAAGAAGATTATTGAAAACACGGGAGAAGGCATACTTATTACCGATCTCTCAGGGGTTATACAGAAGATAAATCCAGCAATTGCAGAGATGTGCGGTTTTTCCAAAGAAGAAATTGTGGGACAAAAAACAAGTATTTTTAAATCTGGAATGCACTCACAATCATTTTACAAGGATCTTTGGGATAAATTAATAGATACAGGCCATTGGGAGGGTGAAATTTGGAACCGAAAAAAAGACGGAGCCCTCATGCCGTATTGGCTCAGTATCGACACCCTGAAAAATATCGAAGAAAAACCATGTAAATATGTGGCCTTTTATATTGATATTGCCCAGCTTAAACAAACCCAGGAAAAGCTGAACAATCTTGCCTTTTATGATTCCCTCACCGGGCTTCCCAACCGAGCCCTCTTTATGGACCGTTTAGACCAGGTATTAAGCCGAACCCAGCGGGATAAGAATCGTTTTGCCCTTCTGTATATGGATTTGGACCATTTTAAAGATGTGAACGACGGGTACGGCCATCAGGTTGGGGATGAACTGCTTATTCTTGCGGCCCATCGCATTAAGGCCCAGGTCCGCGACTCCGATACGGTATGCCGTCTTGGAGGAGACGAATTTACTATTATTTTGGAGGATATCCACCGCAGCGCCGATGCAGGCATGGTAGCAAAAAAAGTCATTGAAGCCTTAAGGGAACCCTTCTTCATACATGAACGGGAAATTTATATCGGCTGCAGTGTCGGAATTGCCCTCTATCCCTATGACGGGGCCACTATACAGGAACTGGTAAAAAACGCCGATGCGGCCATGTATGACGCCAAGGAGCAGGGCCGGGGCCAATATCGATTTGCTTCAGGAGCCGCCGGACTCTCGAGCAGACACCGGATCGAAGTGGAAGCATCTATACGAAAAGCTATGGATGAAAACCGCTTTGTATTATGCTACCAGCCCTTGGTATCCTCAGGAAGCGCCGAGGCAGGAAAACCCAAGGGCATCATTGGGGCGGAAGCGCTGATCAGGATTAAAAATCCGGATGAATCGATTATTCCGCCAGGCCAATTTATAGAGGTAGCTGAAGAAACGGGGCTCATTATACCCATGGGCGGATGGGCTCTGAAACAAGCTTGCAAGGACGCAAAAGAATGGGAATTATCGGGAAAACCGATACAGGTTTCGGTAAATGTGTCCCAGCGGCAATTTGAGCGGGGGCATATCATTAAGCAGACCGAAGAGGCGCTTAAAGAAAGTGGTCTTTCTCCGCGGCTC
>JAIWNU010000240.1 GCA_020216655.1 Treponema sp.
TGGTTGGGGATTACCGTACAGGGTTCTGCACCGAGGCGCCAGGCAAGCCATTCGTGGGATGATAAAAAGCGTTCCGTATGGGCATACTGTTCCGGCTCGTTTTGGGCCAGATAGGCTGCGTGGGGCAAAAAGAGCGACGGGTGGGCAGCTCCATCGTTTGCTTTGGCGACCCTGCCGTCGTGCCAGTGCAGGGGCAACAGGGCCTGGCCGGACCTTGTTACCGGGACCAATGTAGGCCCATTGCCGGAAATTGCAAGGCCCACCGGCTGAGCCCTGTTGCCCCGTTGCCGCACTGCGGCATGGAGGGCCCCCGCCGCGCGGATAAAGGCCTCTTCCCAGTCGCTTGCATGGACTGTGCCATCAAGGACGCGGTCTGCAGGGTAGGGTTCCCGAACAAAGGCTAATAGTTCTCCGGTGGTAGAAATGAGCGCGGCTTTTAGGGAGGATGTTCCGATATCGGCGCACAGAATGGGGGCCGCGCTTTCCATAGTTATGCTTTGGCGATGAGCTTTTCAATAATTTCCCGATTATCCAAAAGGGAGCTGAGACTGCGTCCGTGATGGAGCCGGGAAATGGTTTGGGCAAAGAGGCTCGTTATATTAACACTGGCATACCATTCCCGTTTTAAGAGATCCTCGTGGTATACCGCATTGGTTCCGATAATCCGGTAAAAAAGCCCTTCCCGGTAGGCTTTCTCAAAAAGATCGATAGCTTCGCCTGAAAAGAAGGGAAGGCTTATGGCACAGATCACATCCTTTGCGCCCTGATCTTTTAAGAATTTCATTGCCTTAAGGAGGGTCCCGCCGGTACCGAGCATATCGTCGGCCATAAAGACCGTTTTTCCCTGGACGTTACCAAGAAGTTTAATCTCAGCAATATTGTTGTCCAGGGCGTTCTGGGTCACCCGTGAATAGTCCCGTTCCTTGTAGAGGAGGGCTAAGGGCTTCTTTAGGCTTGTGGCATAGAATTTATTCCGGTCCACCGCGCCTGTATCGGGAGAAACGACCACAAAGTCTTCGCTGTGTATGTCCGTAATCTGGGACAGCTTGCGGATGATCTGGTAACTTGCATGGAGGTTTTCCATGTGCAGCATGTTAAAGGCGTTTTCAATTTCCCGGGAATGGATATCCAATGTGATGATACGGTCTACCCCCATGGATTCCAGCATTTTGCCAATACGGCTCGCGGTGAGTCCCTCCCGGCCTTTTTTCTTGTGCTGCCGCGAATAAGGATATACCGGAAGCACCAGGGTTATTTTTTCCGCCCCCGCATGTTTTGCCGCATCAACCGTAACGAGGAGGTTCATGATATGGTCGTTGACCGACAGAACCTTCATGTTTTTGCCGTCGTTAAAGGGGAGCGGATGATGGTTTTCCACATCCTGGAAGATATAGATGTCCTTGCCGCGGATGGACTCAAGAATTTCTGTCTTTATTTCCCCATTGGGGAAATAGGTAAAACGGGCAGGAATCTTGAAGGGTGGGGTTCTGAATTTCTGGATGTCTCCGCTCAGGTTGCGGCCAGAAATAACCACATCATTGGCAAAATTGATTTCCCGGATGACCGCTTCTTTTTCCATGGTATAGCGTTTGGAAAGCGCGGCAGCCTTGTTTTCAAATCTACGACGATAAAGACGCTTAAGGTGAACAATTACCTCATTGGCAAACTGTTCGCCCCCTGGGCATGCCAGGATTCCGAGTCTGGTGGGGTCTGCGTAGTTCATGGGTATATATGTGGTACCACAGAGAGCCCCTGGCGGTCAAGCTAGAGAAATTTGACAAAATCTTGAAAGCCCTGCTAGATGCTTGCAGAAAAAGGAAAAACGGCCGGAGCTGTTTTAATTCTCCAGCAGGGTAATTTCCACGCGGCGGTTTTTCTGCTTCCCCGCTTCGGTGCTGTTGTCCGCAAGGGGCCGTTCTGCTCCATATCCGCGGACCACGACGCGGGTGCTTGTTCTGGCACCCTGGCTAATAAGATAGTCCGCCACCGCCGCGGCCCGTTCTTCCGATAATTTCTGTCTTCCCTCGGCTGTACCGGCCAGGGCCGTATGGCCCCCGACTAATATGTCCCGGTCGGGGTACCGCTTAAGAATTTCCGCAATTTTATCGAGCTTAGCCTTTTCGGATGGCAAGAGCAATGCTGAGTCTGCCTGGAACTGTATGTTTTCGAGGCTAATGGTAACCCCTTCGGGAACCACCCGGACGGTTGTATCTTTTATACCCTGTGCGTTAATATCCGCTGCTATTTCCTGGGCTACCGCTTCACGGTTCATTGGTTTTGCTTCTATGGTTTCCGCCTTGGCGCTTCCCCGGTATTCTACGGTGGAACCGTTGGAAAGTTCCATAATGATGCGGAACTGTTCCGTATAAGACGCGGGCTGACCCAGTTTTTGGTTCCAGTACAGCACTTGGTCAGAGGCTCCCATGATTCTGGTGGGCCAAATGGTCCCTGAAACCCGCTTCGGTTCATCAAAAATGCGGTAGCTTATAGAAATTGCAGGGTACTCGGTCCCATTGTAGTTTTTTTTACCAAGGTAGGTGTAGGTCGCGTTAAAGGGAATCCTATAGGGCTCCTTAATGCCGAAACTGGTGCTGAAATCATGGACCTCTTCTCCCGGAGCGGTCCAGCTTTCGCCGATCTGCAGGTCCCGGTCTGGGAAAATGGGTACATTGCGGACTACAGGCATATAATAAGAAGGCCCAATCATATAAGCGCCGAACTTATCCCGGTCAAAGACGGAATTGTATTCCTGGCTCCACTGGAAGGTCCTCCCGGATCCAACGCCTACAGAACGTTCCGAAGTCTGAAAAACTGCTTCATGCCGGCCTACCCCGTTGGTCACTGCGCTCACCGTTACCGAAATACGGTTGAGGATTTCCGCCTGATGACTCAATACCCGGTTTATATAGACGTCCTCCTGCACGGTGGAAAGAAAGCGGTACTTGTCCCCTGCGGTATAGGAAAACTGAAACCGCTCGGCCCACAGCGCATTGACGGAAATCAGGCAGAGACTTAGAAAAATGGCACCATATTTCTTGTTCATATTGATGAATATACCACCCTTTCTTACCTTATCGGTTGCGGGGAGGCCTCTTATTGACTTTTTTTGCCATTCACGGTACAAAAGAGTGCCTCGGGCCCTTAGCTCAGTTGGTCAGAGCTGCGGACTCATAATCCGTAGGTCGCTGGTTCAAGTCCAGCAGGGCCCAAATATATAAGGGGATGTCTCCTAAGTTTAGGACATCCCCATTTTTGTAACCAGGAGCTGGACTTGAAACGGAGGGACCGCCGACCGGCAGGGAGGAAGAGGGGCCAGGAAGGCCCCGGCAGGTCCCGGAGGCGGCCTGGAAGGGCGAAGCAGGAAGCTGAGCCCTGGAAGGCAAGTCCAGCAGGGCCCAAATAATGTAAGCCGCCGCCAGGCGGCTCTTTTTTTAACCAGGAGCTGGACTTGAAACGGAGGGACCGCCGACCGGCAGGGAGGAAGAGGGGCCAGGATGGCCCCGGCAGGTCCCGGAGGCGGCCTGGAAGGGCGAAGCAGGAAGCTGA
>JAIWNU010000073.1 GCA_020216655.1 Treponema sp.
CGGGTCTTTGATCCGGCTAAAATTAAGGCCGTCATCGACCATGTGACCCCCGCTAAGGATTCTAAAACGGCCCTTCAGGGCAAAATCCTCCGGGATTGGGCCCGCCGGCATGGAATAAAAGACTTTTTCGATATCGGCCGCAATGGAGTGTGCCATGCCCTTTTCCCCGAAAAGGGTTTTGTCCGGCCCGGCTATACGGTTATTATGGGAGACAGCCACACCTGCACTCACGGAGCCTTCGGCGCTTTTGCCGCGGGCGTGGGCACCACGGACCTTGAAGTGGGCATCCTTAAGGGTGTGTGCGCCTTTAAGCCCCCCCGGACCATGCGTATAAACCTAGAGGGCGCCTTAAAGCCCGGTGTGACTGCTAAGGACGTTATTCTTGCTCTCATTGCTCAAATCGGTGTGTCCGGGGCCACCGACAAGGTCATGGAATTCCGGGGCCCTGTAGTGGACTCCCTTTCTATGGAAGGCCGCATGACCCTCTGCAATATGGCGATAGAAGCGGGCGGTACAAGTGGTGTCTGTATGCCCGATATGACCACCGTAAACTACCTCTGGCCCTTTGTTGGTACCGACGGAGAAGGCCAATTTAAAACTAAAGAAGAAGCCCTCGCGGCCTATAAAGTATGGTGGAGCGACGAAGACGCTTCTTATGATTCGGTTGTGAACCTGGACTGTTCTGCACTTGAGCCGATAGCGACCGTTGGTTACAAGCCTGACCAGGTCCGTGCTATTTCCGATCTGGATGGTACTAAGGTGGACCAGGTATATATCGGTTCCTGCACCAACGGACGCATCGAAGACCTGCGAGAAGCCGCTGCGGTACTCAAAGGCCGGCGTATTGCCGATTCGGTGCGGGGGATCCTTTCTCCTGCCACGCCGGATGTCTATGCCCAAGCGCTCAAGGAAGGGCTTATCCAGATATTTATGGAGGCGGGCTTCTGCATCACTAACCCGACCTGCGGTGCCTGTCTTGGTATGTCCAATGGAGTTCTTGCAGAAGGGGAGGTTTGTGCTTCCACAACAAACCGCAATTTTTATGGGCGGATGGGGAAGGGTGGTATGGTTCACCTGATGAGCCCCGCCAGCGCTGCTGCTACGGCGGTTGCAGGCTATATAACCAGCGCAGATAAGCTAAAATAAGGAGCCACCGGTGAAACAATTTGGCGGAAAACTGCTTTTTCTGGATCGCAGTGACATCAATACGGACGAAATTATACCCGCAAAATACCTGACCGAAATTTCCAAGGAAGCCCTTAAACCCTATTGCCTGGAGGACTTAAAGCTCTCCGACTTTGACTCCCGCAGGGACCTGGCGGGCAAAAGGGCCATTCTTACCAGGGGCAACTTTGGCTGTGGCAGCTCCCGGGAACATGCCCCCTGGGCACTGGAAGTCAATGGCATTAACATCGTAGTAGCCGAAAGTTTTGCCCGTATTTTCAGGCAGAATATGTATAACTGCGGCATGCTGGCCATCGAACTCCCCGCAGCCCAGATTGATGAACTTTTTTCGGCTTTTAAGGGCCTCGATACGAACCTGGCGGTGGATCTAAGCGCAGGAACATTAGAGTTTACTGCCCCCGGTAAAGCTGCCTATACCGCTCAGTTTAAGCTCACCGAATTTGAGTCTGCCCTGGTAAAATCAGGCGGCTGGGTCCAGTTTGCCGCAGAACGTTATTAGTGATATTATGATGCCATGAATCTTGGCATCATTTATTTTTTCTCCTTTACCGTATACGGCGTGGCAACGCCCTACCTTTCAGTGCTGGTCCGGAACCTTGGTTTTGGGCCAGCAGCGGTGGGGCTCCTTTTGGGCCTCTTTGAAATTGCAGGTATTACCGGTCCTTTTATCATCGGCCGTTATTCCGATACCATAGGCCGCTATCGACCCGGATTGCTGTTTTCCCTGGTTCTTATTCCCCTTGCGCTAATACCCCTACTGCTCTGGCGCAACATTGTTATTACTGCCGCTGCCCTTGTGGTGCTTGCGGTCGGTGTCCGTTCCATTATCCCCTTGTTGGATGCAGCAACTACGCTTCTTTTAAGAAATAAGGAAGATTATGGTAAAATTCGTGCCGTCGGCTCTTTGAGTTTTGTATTTATGGCCCTCGTTCTTCAGTATACCCCTATCCTGCAGCCTACAAGTTCTCTGGCTATTAGTATCTGGCTTGGGATTACCGCAATCCTTACCATTCTGACCTTGCCGTTGCTTAAAGAACATGGTGCACCTGCACAAGGCTCATTACAATCTGCCTCGCAATTTGTTTCGAATGGCAATCCCTCTCATAGTCCCGCTGCCTGGTCCTCGCTTTTCATTATTGGACTTGTCATTATTGGCTTAGGCAGGCTTTCTATGGCGCCGATTGCCTCATTTTTTTCACTCTATGTTTCCGAAGAGCTCCATTGGAATGCGGTGGGGCTCATGTGGGCTCTTTCGGCGGTTTCCGAAATCCCCTTTATGTTCATTTCAGGAAAGCTCATCAAAAAATATGGGTCCGCTCCGCTCTTAGCCCTTTCCATGGTAGCGGTTATCGCACGGCTTGGCCTTTATGCGCTGTTTCCAACCAAAGCTGGGGCAATCATGGGGCAGCTGCTCCATTCACTCTGTTATGGGCTTTTCCATCCCGCGGCAGTGGCCTTTGTGAGTACCCATGTCCCTCCCCAAAAGCGGGCCGTGGGTCTTACCATGTATATCTCCCTCGGAGTAGGTCTTCCAACCTTTATCGGGAGCGCCTTAGGAGGATACATTGTAGAAGCCCTAGGATACCGGGTACTCTTTGGGTCCTACACTATTTTCAGTGTTATAGGGATCGTTATATATGGTTTTTTTGCTGCAGCCCTTTCGGAAAAGCGGCAGAGCAATTGACAAGTTATTGCGTGAGGCATAGGCTCCCTGCATTATGATAGCCACAATTATAAATGCCCTTGCAGTCGTATTTGGATCCCTTTTGGGCCTCCTTTTAGGGGGAAAGATTTCCGATAAATACCGCACCATCGTGTTTGACGGAGCGGGTATTACCACGGTCATTATTGGGGTCTCCATGGCCCTTGCAAGTCAGCGGATTATCTATCTAGCCCTGGCCCTTATCATTGGCGGCCTTATTGGTTCGGTGATCGATATTGATGGAGCTATACTGCGCTTTGGCGCCTTCCTTGAGTCGGTGACGCTGAAAAAAAAGAAAAATGCTGCAGCAGACTCAAGCCCCTCTGCCATGGAAACCGGAGAATCCGTCAGAGTTCCTGGGGATCACCGTTCCGGTTGGGATTTCGGTCATGGATTTCTGAATGCTTCGGTGCTTTTTTGTGTTGGAGCCATGGCTCTTCTGGGTTCATTCAAAGCTGGTACCGATGGGGATTATACACTCATCCTCACCAAGTCCATTTTGGACGGCTTTATGGCTATCCTTATGACCGCTGCCATGGGCCCCGGGGTTGCCTTTTCGGCCCTGCCTATTTTTATTTATCAGGGACTGTTAACCTTGGCGGCCCAGTGGGTAAAACCTATGGTGAGTCCCCTCATGCTCTCCGAGCTGACCGGCGCTGGCGGCGCCATGGTGCTTATGATTGGCCTTAACCTGCTCTCTGTAAAATCAATTAAAACCGCTAATTTTCTCCCAGCCCTGGTGCTTATCGTGTTTTTAGCCCTTTTAGATCCTGCGCTGCTTGCCTTGGCCAAGAACTGGGGGTTTTAAAGGGTTGCAAATTATTATTGACAATTCCAAAAAGTGGTCTTAAACTGGAAATCGATAAAATAACCCTATCAGGGAGGCCTTATGGCAAAGGTAGAACTCAAAGGTATTAGCAAGGTGTATGAAGGCAATGTCCGTGCGGTGGACAATGCGAACATCACCGTAAACGACAAGGAATTTGTCGTTTTCGTCGGCCCTTCTGGCTGTGGTAAGTCAACCACCCTCCGTATGATCGCCGGTCTTGAGGACATTAGCGAAGGTGAACTCTATATCGACGGCGAACTGATGAATGATGTTCCCCCGAAGGACCGGAACATCGCCATGGTATTCCAGAACTACGCTCTGTATCCCCACATGACCGTATATGATAACATGGCATTCGGTCTCCGGATTAAAAAGGTAGATAAGGCAGAAATTGACCGGCGTGTTCATGAAGCAGCCCGTATCCTGGATATTGAAAAATTCCTGGATCGTAAGCCCAAGGCCCTCTCCGGTGGTCAGCGCCAGCGTGTTGCCGTAGGCCGCGCTATTGTCCGGAACCCCAAGGTCTTCCTTTTCGACGAGCCCCTTTCCAACCTGGACGCAAAGCTCCGGGTACAGATGCGCGCTGAACTTTCGGATCTGCACCTCCGGCTCAATGCTACCATGATTTATGTTACCCATGACCAGGTAGAAGCTATGACCATGGCGAGCAAAATCGTGGTTATGAAGGACGGCAAGGTTCAGCAGATTGGTTCGCCCCTCTTCTTATATAACCATCCGATCAACAAGTTTGTCGCGGGCTTTATTGGTTCTCCGCCCATGAACTTCCTCACCGTCAAGGTGGTGGAGAAGAATGGTTCTGTCGTGCTCGACGAAGGTTCCTTCGAGGTTAAACCCGTAGAAGAACACGTTAAATATCTTAAGAAATATGTGGGTAAGGAAATCTACTTTGGTATCCGGCCGGAAGACCTGACCTTTGTAGAATCCCCTGCTGCAAGCAACAATATTTCCGTTAAGGTAACCGTGGTTGAACCCCTGGGCGCTGACATCAACCTGTGGATGTCCACCAAGACCCAGCCCATGATTGCCCGTACCGAACCCCACCATGTCTTCCATGTGGGCGATACGGTCAACTTTGTTCCCCATATGGAAAAAGCCCGGTACTTTGACAAGGATACGGAACTTTCGATCCTTGCTGAACTGGACAATGCAATCCAGGGAAATAACTAAAACAGCATAACCATTACGTCACTATAGGAAAGATGTCTGGGGGATGTCCGGTATTTATTGGCGGACATCCCCCTTTATTTTACTTGTAATCAATTAGTCTACCACATATACTTACAGTATGACTGACCTCACTATTTCAACCGCAGTTTTTGCTGAAAAAATAGGTTCCGTTGTAAATGAATCGGAAAAGATGTTTCTAACTCTTGGCAAGGTCAGCCCCCTCTTTGTTCGAGAGCTTCATGAAAACCTTGTATCTTTGGAACAATCTTTTGCTTCCGAAACGGGAGTAAATACCGCAATTTCAAAACTCGATCGGTTATTCATTCAGACCAAAGATCGAATCGAAAATTGCAGCCTTATATTTTCTAAAATGCACGACCGGGGCTCATCACTGCTTACTTCCCTCTCGGATTCCTTAGATCGGCTTAAGGCTATGGAGGGTATTATAGAAAAAATACGGAACGATTCTGAAGATATGGCACTGATTTCCTTAAACGCACTCACCGGAGCTTTAAAATCCGGTGCTGCAGGTCGGGGATTCAGCGTCATTACCGAAGAACTCATGAGGCTTTCAGATCAAACAAAGGTTGTAACCGATCAGCTAGAGTCCGATAGTTTAGCCCTTATGAAACAGCTTACTGGTTTTACTGGGGAACTAAAAAAACTAGAAGAGCTGCAAAATACCGTGTTCGAAGGACTCGATGAACTTATTACACAGCAGTTTGTCGCTATCGAAGAGAAGGTTAAAAATCTCACAAAATCACTGTACGCTCTTGTACAAGAAAGCAAAACTCTGGAACAACCGGTAAGTGCCATCATGGAAACCATTCAGGTCCATGATATTGTACGGCAATCTTTGGATCATATCCTGATAGCACTCCGGGAATATGAAGAAATTAAAAACTCCGCTTCTATAGATCCTGATGAACTAGAGGCCTTTAAAGGGCAACTGATCATGTTGGGCGAAGTGATTATGGATGATGTTATAAGCCGTTTCGAAGAGGCCCTCCGTACTTTTGATACCGCCTTTACGGCCATACAAAAGCTCATACGAAGGGGGGAAAAGGAACGGACGCTCCTTTTAAGAGAGCACTTCTCTCACCTTTCAAGTTCATCTATGCAGACGGTGTTTGAAGAGTCTGCCCGTACACTGACCATGATAGAACAAAATCTTTCGAGTTATTTGGCAATTAAACAAAGCGTTGCTTCCCAGGGGAGCAGGATTGCTGAATATGTTTTAGCCATATCCAAACAGTATGGCAAATCTGAAAAAATCATTAACCGATTCAATACCATCGATATTGCTGCCCGGATTGAAATTTCAAAACAAAGCATGCTGCATTCAATTAAAAATACGGTGACCGCTATGACCGGTCTTATTAACAGAATAAGTTCTGATGTGGAGGATGCAAAAAAGGCGAGCCAATCCTTTATTGAGGATACCCATACCGCTCTTTTAGATTATGGAAAAACCTTCGGAGAAGAGGTAACTACTTTTTCTCTTGCCCAACAGGAGCTGGTACAAGCTTTCCGGCTCTTTGCCTCATTTCAGGAAGACCTTGAACAAAATACAAGAAATTTTACCCTTTTTTCAGAAACCTTTATCTTGCTCGAAATCCAGGAACATGAAATAGGTAAAATAAAAAATCTCATTATTCAATGTAAACAGATTAAGGATTATTTCTCCGAGATTCGGGCAAAAATGCCAGAAAGCTCAGAGAATGTTGAGATCCGGAACCAGCACCTTAAGGATATTATCAGCAAATTCACGATTTATGCCCATAAGCAAGCGGCGGCAGAGATCGGCAACTTTGAGGTAAGCTCCGCAAAGGGTATTAAAGATGTGGATCTGGAAGCGGGCGAAATAACCTTTTTTTAAGGTGGGCTTATGTATTCTCATCGTGTATTAGCCTATGAACAGCCTATTACCATCATAAGACCGGGAGAATATCTTGTTTCCCAAGAAGACATCATTATCTCCACTGTTTTAGGTTCCTGTATAGCGGTTGCAATGTACGATGGGAGTACCGGTTCTGGAGGGCTTAACCATTTTATGCTTCCCGCCGCATTTATACATCAGCACTCTACTCAAGCAGGGGGCGCCGGCCTGATTATTGAACCAGATCCGCGGGATTTTTTGGAAGACAGCGCTCGTTATGGTATGTATGCCATGGAAGTGTTGATTAACGGACTGCTCAGGCTTGGATGCCGGCGGGATCACTTAGCCGCTAAAGTGTTCGGCGGTGCTTCTGTCCTTGGCTTTGGTAAGGATGGCAGAAAAACCGTAGCTCAGAGCAACATAGATTTTGTTTTTGAGTATTTAGAAACCGAAAAAATTCCGATCATTGCTTCCGATGTAGGCGGGTCGGAGGCTCGAAAAATCCTCTTTTTTGTTAAAGAAGGAAAGGTGCTTCTGAAGCGAATTAAGGGAACCTATACGAACCTGGTTGCTCAGGAAGAACAAATTTACGAGGAACGGCTCAAGGCAAAACCGGTGGAGGGATCTGTCCATTTCTTCACGGAAGAATAAACATAAATTCCAACTCCGGCAATTTTACCGATTTCAGTGTTACCGTAATGGTATCGTTGTAGCTTACCGGTTCTTTTACGGCCACTTGGGTTTCTAAGGCCAGGGCCGGAATGATAACTGTTACCCGGTTTCCCTTGATGTCCACCACCACCGCTTCCCATTGGCTTCCCATTTTATCCTCTAAATACACCGCAGTCCAATGAAGCTTGGAAGCCCGTTCTGCCTGGATAGTAGCCGCCGCAGCGGCCTCGCCGGCCGCAACTCGTTCTAGGATTTCATCAATATCAAGCAATTGCTCTCCCTTAAGATAGCGCCTCAATTGCTGGTGGGCCAGAAGGTCCGTGTATCGCCGCAAGGGGCTTGTTACCTGGGTGTATACCGAGAGCCCCAGTCCCGCATGGTCTCCTGGCTGGGCCGAGAGCCGGCGGGGCCGCATGCAGCGCCGCAGCTGATAGGAGCCTGCAAGGCCTGGCAAGACCTCGTTCGGCAGGTCTCCGATTTCCTGGGCTACAAAAGGAAAGGGAATACGGTTCCGCATGGCCCAGCGGGCTGTGGCTTCTCCGGCTATCAGCATGCACTCCCGGACCATGTCAGCAGACCGGTATGAAGGTATGGGGGAGAACTGTATCTCTTTTCCGGAAACCCCAAGGTGAATCTCAGGGAATTCAATGGTTACCGCACCGGCGGCTTGCCTGCGCAGGATATTTTTCTGGGAAAAATCAAAAAGGCTTTTAAGGATCGGTTCTTCACTCAGACGATCCGCCTCGTCATAGGTAAGCCGCTTAACCCGGACAAGGCTGCGGAAAATATCGATTGCGTCGGGGCTCCCATCTTCCGCGAGGGAAATTTTAAAGGTCAATGCCGGTGATATTTCATCTAAACCTAAGGCAAAGTGCCGCAGGCTCTCTTCGTGAAGCATCCTGAGGGCCCCTTCGGGAAGGTACAGGGTAGATCCTCGGCTCCGGGCTTCCAGGTCCGCTTCGCTATCATTTGGTACAGAAGCAGCTGGGTCCGCCACATGTACATACAGAGTAGAGCCTTCTAGGTACACCGCATCATCCGGGTCGGTACTCCAGGGATTATCGATGGCAAAGGCTGGCTTGTCGGTCAGGTCAAGCCGATCCTCCTGAGGCGGAGGAGCAATAGGTGTCCGTGCAGAGCCCTGGGAACAGCCAAAGCGGCTCGGATATGGGTTGATGAACTGATCCCAGTACCCGATTTTTAAGAGCAGTTTATGGGCTTCTATAGGGGTTTCGGCCTTTCCTAAGTCCCGCAAGGTGCGGCTTTTGTCAGTTTTGCCGAAGGCGAGGGCTTCTACATCCTGGAGAAATCTTCCTTCGTTCACCTTATCATAGGTGCCGTTTCTGAGATGCTCAAGGAAAAGTTCCCGTTCTTCCTGTTCCCGATTTTTTTCGTTCCTCTTTTTTAAAATCTGCGCCACATCTTCTGGAGTACGTACCTGTACATATATCCTGGGTACTGCCCCTATGGCCTGTGAGGCTGCCGCAGCTTCTGCCGCTTGGGCTTGTACCGTTTTTGGATCAGCTTCTATAAAATAGAGCCCATCTGAGAGCAGTTTGTAGATTTCCCAGGCTGTCCGGGGAGTATATTCACCGAAAATAAGCTCCGCCGTTTCCTGCACACTGATCTGGCTTCCCTGCAGCAGTTCCCATGCCCCCGCAACATCTCCTTCAGCAAGAGGAGTTTCCAGTAATTTAAGTGATGCAAGGGGACCCGGATGGAGCAGGGTGATATCCTTAGGGCGCAATTTAATCGTTTCTCCCGAGGCGAGTTGAATGGTAAGTTTTTCTCCATTTTCAGTGATAATGGCCGGTTTCGATTTATAAATGACAAGGGCTTTTTCCAGTGTGCTCATGTTATCAGTGTAGCATGTATATTCGTAGTCTCTCAACTATGGGATTCTGCTAATACCTGGGTAAATTATACATTTTATATACAAAAATTGATTTAGTATTGCATAAAAATACATAATTTGATACAGTACAAGCCATAATGGAGGTTTGTCGATGATTGTCATGAAATTTGGCGGCAGTTCTGTTGCCAATGCGGAGCGTATTCGCTATGTCACCGAAATTGTACGGTACCTTTTGAATCAAAAACCTGTGCTGGTGCTTTCCGCTATGGGTGATACAACCGATCATCTTTTGGATGCGGCAGATGAAGCACTAAAAGGTCATGTCTCGGTAGAAAAAATCGAAAACCTCCATAAACAGACAATCCAGGATTTACAGTTGGATTCCCAGGTCCTCGCAGAGGTTGATGCACTTCTGGCGGAACTTAAAAGCCTCCTCGTAGGTATCTCTCTTATAAAGGAGCTGACGAATCGGACGAAAGATTATCTTGTTTCATTTGGGGAGCGGCTTTCCATAAGAATCGCCGCCGCTTATTTCCGCGCTGCAGGTATTCAGGCCAAAGCGCTTGACGCCTGGGATGCGGGTTTTCAGTCCGATGCCCAATACGGCCAGGCGGAGGTATTGCCGGAAGCCTGGAATCGTATTGCAAGCACCCTTATTCCCTTGGTGGAATCGGGGGTGCTGCCGGTAGT
>JAIWNU010000074.1 GCA_020216655.1 Treponema sp.
CACCGGGTTCATTGCTAAAGATGCTCAGGGCAACATAACTACCCTGGGGCGGGGCGGATCGGATCTGAGCGCGACCATTATCGGCGCAGCGTGTAAAGCCCAGGAAGTCCAGGTCTGGAAAGATGTGGACGGAATCCTCACGGCGGATCCCCGGCTTGTGGCCTCTGCCCGGCCTGTGGAGGCGGTAACCTACGAGGAAGCAGCCGAATTGGCCTATTTTGGCGCCCAGGTACTCCATCCCCGATCCATGCAGCCCTGTATTGCCACCGGGACGACCGTACGGGTTAAAAATTCCTATAATCCCTCGGCTACGGGTACAAAAATTGTCGGTAAACTGGAAGTCAACGCAGGCCCTGTACGGGCTATTACTTCAAAAAAGAATGTCACCCTTGTCGATATTGTATCGAGCCGAATGCTGGGCCAATACGGTTTTCTGGCGGGGGTTTTCAGTGCCTTTTCGTCCCACAAAATTTCTGTTGATATGGTAGCCACGAGCGAAGTTTCCATTTCGCTCACCCTTGATGCGGCCCACGACCTGGCAGCCCTGAAAAGGGATCTGGAAAAAATTGCCAGTGTAACGATAAAAGAGAAAAAAGCTATTATTACCATTATCGGAGATGTTCGCCGTTCATCAGAAATTCTTGAGCGAAGCTTCGGCGTGTGTGCTTCCCTGGGTGTACAGGTCCAGATGGTTTCCCAGGGAGCAAGCAAGGTGAACATCAGTTTTATTGTGGACGATGCGGAAGCCCCGCGGGTAGTTCAGGGCCTGCATCATACCTTTTTCGAAGCCTAAAGGTGCGGGGGAACTATGAATATTGCCCTGATTGGTTACGGTAAAATGGGTCACATGATCGAGGCCGCGGCTTTAGAACGGCAGCATCGGATAGCAGCCTATGTGGATCCTGTGGTCTCCCCAGCTAAGGGATTTACTTCTGTGGCTGAAATGCTGGCTTCGGGTATTCAGATTGATGTGGCTATAGAATTTACCCGGCCTGATACGGCGATATCCAACATAGAAGCCCTGGTGAATGCTCGGCTTCCTGTGGTGGTGGGAACCACCGGCTGGTATGCTGGCTTGCCGGAAATTGCGCAGAAGGTGCAAGAAAAAGAAACGAGTCTCCTGTGGTCCAGTAATTTTTCTATAGGCGTACAGCTTTTTTTCAGAATCGCAAGCTACGCCGCAAAACTTTTTAATGAGTATGAGGAGTATGATGTGGGCGGATTCGAAGCCCACCACAATAAAAAGGCCGATAGTCCATCGGGGACCGCTAAAACCCTGGTGGAGCGGGCACTCAAAGAACTGGATCGGAAAACAACCCCGGTGTACGATACCTTGAATCGGCCTCCGCGGCCGGAGGAACTCCATTTTTCGAGCCTCCGTGTCGGATCCGTTCCGGGAACCCACAGCCTTTTTTTCGATTCTACCGCTGATACCATCGAACTGACCCATACCGCCCGGAGCCGCGAAGGCTTCGCCCGTGGTGCTGTCAGGGCCGCTGAGTGGCTGGTTGGATGTATAGGTCCTGGGGGAGCCGGAACGCTCAGGCGGAACGGGGTTTTTACCATGGACGATGTACTGGCCCATATTGATATTGCTTAAAAACATTAATGGAGCGTTTTATGATGGAATTACGGGGAGCTTTTACTGCCCTTGTTACTCCCATGCATACCGACGGAACGGTTGACTATGAAGGATTTAGGACCCTGGTTCGTTTCCAAATAGAGAAGGGTATTCACGGTCTTGTACCTCTGGGGACTACCGGTGAAACGCCGACTTTGGAACGGGAAGAACAGGATAAGCTTATTGAGATTGCGGTACAGGAGGCCGCTGGACGCGTACCGGTCATTGTTGGAGTCGGGTCTAATTCAACTTCCCACACGATTCAGAATGCCAAACGGGCCCGCTCTCTCGGAGCGGATGCAGTCTTGGTGGTTACCCCCTATTACAATAAGCCTACCAACGAAGGCATAATTCGGCATTTTACCGCCATAGCAGACGCTACGGATGCACCCATCCTTATTTATAATATTGCTTCCAGAACGGGCAAAAATATTGATGTGCCAACCATGGAAAAGCTGTCCCGGATTCCGACGGTGATCGGAGTCAAGGAGGCCTCCGGGGATCTGGCGCAAATGGGAGACATTATCCAGAGTGTTGCCAAACCGTGCCGGGCTCAAGGAAAGCCCTTTGCGGTCCTCTCAGGGGATGATGCCTTTACCCTTGCCCTCTGCGCTCTGGGAGGGGATGGGGTGGTGTCCGTAGTTTCAAATTTAGTTCCCGACAGGGTGAGCCGCCTCGCTGAAGCCTGCCTGGCCGGGGACTTTGCCAAGGCGCGGGAATTCCATTACAGTTTGCTTCCCCTTTTTAAGGGAGCCTTTATAGAAACTAATCCAATCCCCATAAAAACTGCCATGGGCTGGGCGGGGCTTCCTGCCGGTCCCTGCAGGCTGCCCCTTTGTGAATTGGAAGCAACAAATGTACCAAAGCTAAAGGCCGCCCTTGTGGCCGCCGGCATCAACATGAAATAAACCTACTATAATAAGGAGAAAGGAAAAATGCAGAAGATACCAGTTGGAGTTCTTGGCGCCACCGGAATGGTTGGCCAGCAGTATATAGCCCTTCTTGCGGATCACCCCTGGTTCGAGGTCCGCTATGTGGCAGCCTCTCCCCGCAGCGCGGGAAAAAGCTACGCAGAAGCAGTAGCTGGCCGCTGGCACCTGAGCCGCAGCTACGGCCCGGGGGTGGGAAACCTTATCGTTGCCGATGCCAACGATGTTCAGGCTGCGGTAGCGGCCTTTAAGAAGGGGGACTGCGCCTTTGTGTTTTCAGCCCTGGAAATGTCCAAGGACGAAATAAAAGCTCTGGAAGAAGCCTACGCAGCGGCGGGTATCCCGGTAGTATCCAACGCGTCAGCCCACCGGTGGACTCAGGATGTTCCCATGCTGATCGCCGAAATCAATCCGCACCATGCGGATATTATTCCCCAGCAGCGGAAACAGCGGGGCTGGGACAAGGGTTTTATCGCGGTAAAGCCCAACTGTTCCATTCAAAGCTATATGACTCCCATTTGGGCCCTCATGCAGGAGGGCTACGAAATCCGCCGTATGTTTGTTACTACCATGCAGGCCGTTTCCGGCGCGGGGTATCCGGGGGTACCAAGCCTTGATATGATTGATAACATTGTACCCTATATTGGCGGAGAAGAAGAAAAGTCCGAACAGGAACCACTTAAAATTTTGGGTTCCATACAGGGAGGCAGCATTGTAAACGCTTCAGGGCCCCTTGTCTCTGCCCACTGTAACCGGGTGCCAGTTGTGGATGGACACACCGCCTGTGTGAGCCTTGAGTTTGGGGATAAAAAGCCAAGCATTGAAGAAGTAAAGGCAATCTGGAGTAAATTCCGGGCTCTTCCCCAGGAGCTGAAGCTGCCCTTTGCACCGGAACAGCCCATTATCGTCAGGGAGGAGGCGGACCGGCCCCAGCCGCGGAAGGACCGGGATGCTGATAAGGCCATGGCCGTCAGTGTGGGACGCATCAGGCCCTGCAAGCTCTTTGATCTGCGTTTTGTTGGACTTTCCCACAATACGGTCCGCGGTGCTGCGGGCGGCGGTATCCTTAATGCGGAGCTTCTCAAAGCAAAGGGTTATCTGTAAGATTACATTATGAACAACAAAACCTTTCCGCTTTCTGCAGAACAATTGCGGAACCTTGTTTCGCAGTATCCTACTCCCTTTTATCTTTATGACGAAGGGGCAATCCGGAAAAATGCCCGGGCTATTAAAAAGGCTTTTTCGATTTTACCAGGCTTTTTTGAGCATTTCGCGGTCAAGGCGCTGCCCAATCCCTTTATCATGAAGATCCTCCATGACGAAGGTTTTGGCGCCGATTGTTCGAGTCTGCCGGAACTGCTCTTGGCTGAGCGTGCAGGGATTCGGGGTGAGGAAATAATGTTCACCTCCAATGATACCCCCGCCGAGGAGTTCCGGGCGGCACGAAGGCTGGGGGCCATCATCAATCTGGATGACTTTACCCATATTGAATTCCTTGAATCCGCTGCGGGTATACCGGATTTGGTTTCCTGCCGATACAACCCGGGTCCTCTTAAAGAAGGCAATGCCATCATCGGAAAACCGGAGGAGGCCAAGTACGGTTTTACCCGGGATCAGCTATTCGAAGGCTACCGGCTTCTTAAAGCAAAGGGGGCCACACGCTTTGCACTCCATACTATGGTGGCTTCGAACGAACTCAATATTGAATACCATATCGAAACCGCCCGGATACTCTTTGAGCTTGCTGCGGAACTATACCGCAGGCTCGACATCCGGCTCGAGTTTGTTAACCTGGGGGGCGGCGCGGGCATTCCTTACCGGCTAGAACAGAAACCTATCGATTACGAAGCCCTCGCACGGGGTATCCGCGCCGCGTACGATGCAATTATTGTGCCCGCAGGTTTGGATCCGCTTGGTATACACCTTGAGTGGGGGCGCATTATTACCGGGCCCTATGGCTGGCTTGTCAGTACGGCAATTCACGAAAAACATATCTACCGGAACTACATTGGCCTCGATGCTTCCATGGCGGATCTCATGCGGCCAGGCATGTACGGGGCCTACCACCACATAACGGTGGCAGGCAAAGAACAGGAAGTCCCTGCAGAAACCTATGATGTGGTGGGGAGTCTCTGTGAAAATAACGATAAATTTGCAGTCCAGAGGAAACTCCCTAAAATCGACATCGGAGATGTGCTCATTATCCATGATGCGGGGGCCCATGGCAGAGCGATGGGCTTTAACTACAACGGAAAACTTCGGGCAGGGGAACTGCTGCTTCGTACCGATGGTTCGGTGCTCCAAATTCGGCGCCGTGAAACGGTGGAAGATTATTTTGCCACCCTGGACTTTTCAGCCCTCGCCCAGTTTTCTCCAGAGAGAACCTAAGCAAAGGAACTAGTTATGCTTGTACGCAACAAAAATATTGGAAATCTAAAGGCTGGCTACCTTTTCCCGGAAATAGCAAAGCGCCGCCGGGACTTTCTTGCCAAACATCCTGAAGCAAAGATTATCAGCCTTGGTATCGGTAATACTACCGAACCCATTACGCCCCATATCGATGCGGGCCTCGTGGAAGGTGCCAGGCGGCTTGCCACCAAGGAAGGCTATACCGGTTACGGCGACGAGCAGGGCATGACTGCCCTCCGGGAACGAATCGCCCAGGTTTTTTACAATTCTCTTAAAGGATGCAGAACAATTAGTGCCGATGAAGTATTTATCTCCGACGGTGCTAAATGTGATATCGGGAGGCTTCAGCTGCTTTTTGGCAGCTCTGTTCCGGTGGCAGTCCAGGACCCTTCATATCCGGTCTATGTAGACGGTTCAGTCCTTATCGGGGCTGCTGGCCCTTGGAATGGTACCGGCTACGAAGGTATTAGCTACCTTCCCTGTAATGCGGAGAACAATTATTTCCCCGATCTGGCAAAGCTGCCGAAAAACAGCCTTGTATATTTCTGCTCTCCCAATAATCCCACCGGAGCGGTAGCGACAAAGGATCAGCTCACTGCCCTTGTTAAAGCAGTCCAGGAGTCTGGCTCTATTCTGATCTTTGACGCAGCCTACGCTGAATATATCCGATCCCCTGAACTTCCCAAGAGTATTTTCCAAATTCCCGGTGCGGAAACCTGTGCGATCGAAGTTAATTCCTTTTCTAAACCAATTGGATTTACCGGTGTCCGTCTTGGTTGGACCATAGTTCCTAAAACCCTGGTCTACGATGGAGGCGAAAGCGTTAATGCCGACTGGAACCGTATATGTACCACGGTTTTTAATGGAGCTTCCAACATAGCCCAGTACGGCGGGCTTGCGGCCCTTGACCCAGAGGGGCTTAAAGAAATGCAGCAGCTTACGGATTACTATCTGGAAAATGCCCGGCTTATTAGGAGTACCTTGCAAAACCTTGGAATTTCTTGCGTCGGAGGAGACAATGCGCCTTATATCTGGGCCCAGTTCCCCGGCAGGACAAGCTGGGATGTGTTCGAAAAAATCCTCGAAACATGCTGGGTTGTGACCACCCCCGGTTCAGGGTTCGGTCCCGCAGGGGAATCCTTTATCCGTTTTTCCGCCTTTGGCCACCGCGAAGATATCGAAGAGGCTTGCCAGCGGCTTTCGCGCTTAACCCTCTGATCTAGGCAAACGAGGCGCCCCTTTGGTATAGTAGGCCCGTTCTGAATGGCCCTGGACACAGAACGGGAGATTCTGATGAATGGTATAAGAATTCTTATAACCGGCGGCACCTTTGATAAACATTATGACGAACTGAAGGGTGTATTGACCTTCAAGAATAGCCATCTGCCGGATATTATTAAGCAGGTTCGTATCACCGTTCCGGTGGAACTCGAAATTAATCAGTTGGTAGACAGCCTTGAAATGGGTGACCAGGATAGGCAAAATATCCTTGCGGCATGCAAAAAGGCTCCTGAAGAAAAAATTATCATTACCCATGGAACGGACCGTATGGTCGATACTGCGAAAGTCCTCGGTCCTGCGGGCCTGCAAAAGACCATTGTGCTTACCGGTGCCATGGTCCCCTATTCGGTGGCCGGCAGCGATGCTCTGTTTAATCTGGGCTGTGCTTTTTCTGCGGTCCAGCTGTTACCAGCCGGGGTTTATATTACAATGAACGGTCGGGTTTTCCCCTGGGACCGGGTGAGAAAAAACTACGAAAAGGGTGTGTTCGAAACAATATAATCCTCTTATTGGGCTGCCTCTGATGCTGTCTCAGATTTTTCATTCGGGGCAGCGTTAATGTCTTTCCCTATCGATAAGGCTCTGCGCGTAGGAAGCTTAATATTGTCCGCAGAGATTACTATACCGATACTCCCTTCATAAAGGACCGCAGTGCTTGCGGGGCTTTTGAGGCTGCCTACACCCCAGGCATAAAGAGGAGAGCGGGCACCTCCCATAATTTTAAAAGCATCGGAAAATCTAAAGGTGGCATTCATGCCAATCATGAGGGCTGCCAGTTCATCGGTACTGGTACTGGCGCTTATATAAGAGCGTTTGAGCGATTGGTATCCTAAGGTAATGATTGCCGTATAGGGAACATTTTTCTTGAACACTTCGGTGACCATATCGTAATTAGTAACGCTGTCTACCGTGGTAAGACTTGCAGTTTGTTTCAGGGTAAAGGTTTTTGTGGATAGTCTGAAACTGGTAAGGGTGTTAGGGCCCCATACCCCAAAGGCCATTTCGCTCCGCTGCTGTACATAATCTCCTGGAACAGTAATACCCGCTCCGATGGTCGTATCGGACCGGAAGGTCCCGTACAATATCCCCGGCAATGTCATAGTTAAGGTCGTAGAAAGACCGGATGTTATAAGTGATGAATTGGCGTTGAAAAGACCAAAAAAAGGTCCCACTGCGATTTTGGCGTATCCTGTATCAAAGGACACTGTTGTATAGAGGCTGTTACGGAGTATGGGGTCCCGGTTAAAGATGACGGCAAAAAGAGCGCTTTCTGCTATTGGTTGTTCTATTTTAGCAGTCCCGCTTATATATAAGAGTTCGGTAAAGGGCAGGTTTCCATCACTCAGGGCGGTAATACGACTCATATCAAAGGCCATATTTCCCAGGGAACCTTCCAGACTGATATCCAGGGCGAAAGGTGATGAGGCAAACCCTAACAAAAGAAAGAAACTAATAAATGCTATTGCTTTATATTTCATATCAATAGGCCGTCCGTACTCCTATAAAAATATCAGCCATTTCCAAGGGCTGGGTGTATTTTAATGGATCCACACGAATTTTCAGATCCCAGCGGATTCCTTCAGTTACCGCGCTGATAAAAGGAGAAATACGCAGTGCAAAAGAACTTGAAGCTGTGCCTGAACGAAGGTTGAGCGTACTTTCAAGGCCTCCTTGCACCCGGTATTTATAGATATCCCCAATAAGGAGTTTTGCATTTATATCCGTTGCTCCCCGCTCCTCTGTATTAACTAACTGAAGATAGCGGACTGGGTGATAAAAAAGAGTAAAATGCAGGGCAAAAAGTCCAATGGCAAGCCGGGGTTCGAAAAGAAAGTAGAGGTTGTCAACCTTAAGATCTGTACCGCTTTCCCATCCGGGAATACCAACCTGGGCTAAAAAGTCAGCTCCCATCCCAGTAGAAAAATAGGCGAGAAGGCCTCCCCGGTACATTCCAAAATCGCCGTAGGGGAAAGTTGCACCGGCAAAGACTTCAAATTTTATATATTGGCTGTTAATGAGGACCCGTACATCACCTGAATATCTGCCGCTTTCTGGAATCCCCGTCGTCTCGTTGATAAATGCGCTATCCTGATACAGATACAGCATGGGTATAATGTTTTTCAGAGCCAGCAATGAAAGCTGGAACCCGGTTCCGATAGCTTCATGAATTCCGTTATATTGATAAGCAGGATTTCCGCCGATACCCTGGGGAAAATAAGCGAAGCCCTTAAACTCAGTTCCTATGGGAGCACTGCCGAACAGCAGAGGAAAGTCATCCCCGGAACAGAAGGTATCTGAATAACCAATAAAATAACTCATCTCAATAGGAAGCTCGAAAGGCTGTCGGGCACTTACCTTTGCAAGCCTAAATTGCAGGGCCGCGAGGTTATTAAAACGGTCTAAAAGTGCATTATAGTCTGCTGCCGTGAGAGAGGCTGTGACTGGCGCAATACTGGTCCTGCCGTAACCAAGGGTTTTTTCCAGGTCCCGAGAAGTAAAGGCGAGCCGTAAAAGACCACCATATTTGTAGCCCCCTGCCAGCGCGATATCCGCCTGGGCTATAGAAGAAAGCGCGAAGGTCCCATTTGTTATGGTTCCCGTACTTGCCATCTCAAGAGAGGGAACACTGAGTTCTGCGGCGAAGGAGTAAAAGGAAACAAATAGAAGAAGGAGAAGGGGCAGAAGAATGTTCTTTCTGGGGCTCATTTTATGCTCCTTTTTTTCTATTGTAGCATGTTATAGGGCAACTTACAACAAATAAGCCTTGACGTAAGACGATTTGTGTATAAACATTATCAATGTCATGAGTGATTATTTAGATCCAAACAACGAAGAACTCCTGAAAGACTTTTTTAGCGAAGCCCAGATGCAGGTCGAAACCCTGGAACAAAACATTCTGGTGCTGGAAAACGAGGGACATAATCGGGATGCGGTGGATGAAATTTTCCGGGCTGCCCATACCTTAAAGGGTGGGGCTGCAACGGTTGAAATGAATGAATTATCGTCCTTTACCCATTTGGTGGAAGATGTGCTGGATGCTATCCGGTCCGATCAGGTACCCGTCAATGAAGATGTTATTGATGTACTCCTTTTGGCAATAGATATCATTAAGGACATGCTCAATGCCCGTATGGAAGGCTCTGTCTATCGCGGTGACAGCTCAGCCATTGAAAAGCGGCTTTCCGCCCTGTTACCCGAAGGGGGCAGGCGGGGCAAGCAGGGGGCTAAAGCAGTGCCAGCGGCCAAAGCTGTTCAAATTGAAGCAGTAAAGCCAGCTCCTGCTGCTTCATCTGCTGGAAAGAAGTCGGATAAAGGTTCTCTCACCGAATATGAAATTCTCGAAATGCGGCAGGCTGCGCAGGAAGGGACGACCATTTATCGCATCTCGGTTACCTTTAACGAGGATAATGTGATGAATACGGTCGGCGGTATACAGGTTTTTGCCGCTTTAAAAGGTGTCAGCACCGTATTGCGAACTGTACCGGACTTTGAGCAGCTCTATGAGGATGTGTTTCATCCAGTTGTAGATTATTACGTTTCCAGTAACCATAGCCCTGATGATTTATACCGGATTGTTTCCATTCCGGATGTAACAGTGCAGGCAGAGATAGAAGATCTTGGCCGTGGAGGCGCAGGCGCAAAAGCACAAGCAAAACCGGAAGCTGTGACCCTCCCGGTGCAGCCTGCAGCGGCTTCTAAACCTGTCACTGCACAGGCTCCGTCTCAGCAGCCAGCCCGTACTGCCAGCCCTGCTCCTGTAGCGGCTCCTAAAGCGGCAGAGGTAAAAGAGCAGGTTGTACAGGACGAAGGCAAGGGAGAACAGGAATCGGAGGCTAAACGGGCTGGCAAGGATGCGGGCTCGATCCTTCGGGTGGATTCAAAACGGATCGATAATCTTCTGAACCTGGTCTCTGAAACGGTCATTACCAAGGCAACCTTTAACCAGATATCCAACCAGTTTGGAGAACTGATGACCCAGCTCCAGGGAACCGAAGTTCTCTATCGTGAAAAAATGAAAGATCTCTTTGACCGCCTGCCAGAATATCTGGAAAGCATTCAGAAGGGCAGAACGGTTAAAGAAATACGTAAAGAAATATCCGAGCGGTATGGCGATCTTTTTACCCTCTTTGATCCTATAGAAACGGGCCTTAAGGCCAGCATCGGCAAGTACCGTTCAACAGCGCAGAACCTTGGCCGAATTACTGGAGAACTCCAGGAAGGGGTCATGCGGATTCGCATGGTGCCCATCAGCCAGATTTTCAATCGGTTCCCCCGTTTGGTCAGGGATCTTTCCAAGAGCCTTAATAAAAAGGTGAACCTTGTAATTGAAGGCGAAGAAACCGAGCTCGATAAGTCCGTCATTGAAGACCTGCTTGATCCTATTATGCACTCAGTTCGGAACTGCATTGACCACGGAATAGAGGCTCCCGAAGTCAGGCTTGGCACAGGAAAAAGCGAAACGGGCACTGTGCTGCTTAAGGCGAGCAACGAAGGTAATATGATTATCATCGAAATCGCCGATGACGGTAAGGGTATCGATGTTGATGCGGTCAGAAACAAGGCAATCGAACGGGGGCTCATCCACCCGAATAAGGAATTGACCGATGTGGAAGCCTTTAACCTTATTTTTGAGCCTGGTTTCTCCACCGCAAAAGAAATAACCAACATATCCGGCCGCGGTGTGGGGCTTGATGTGGTTCGCCGGCAGGTAGAAAAACTAAATGGAACGGTTACTGTCAGCTCAGAACGGGGCAAGGGAACCAAATTTACCATCAAACTGCCCCTGACCCTAGCTATCATACAGGGCCTTCTGGTGCGGGTTGGAAGCGAAATATACTCTATCCCAATTACATCAGTTATCGAAAGCCACCGAATAAAGCCCTCCGAAATAAAAATGATCGATAACTACGAAGTGTTCAATATTCGTAACGATGTTATTTCCCTTCTCAGGCTTAACCGGCTTTTCGGTATAAAAACGAATGAACAACGGGAATACAATTTTGTGGTTATTGTCGGTACGGCAGAGAAAAAAATGGGCCTCATGGTTGACAGTCTCATCGGCGAGGAGGACGTGGTTATAAAGCCCCTGCGGGATCAATTTACCAATTCACCGGGGATTGCCGGGGCTTCGATACTGGGAGATGGCTCGGTTTCGCTGATTATTGATGTGAGCCAGCTCTTGGAACTGGGACTGCGAAAGGAATTGGAAGAGCGGCGCCGTCGGGAAGCGTCAATTCGGTAGATGGGGAATAGTATGCAAGCACATGAGCAGAACCTTAAAGCGGAAGATATCATTGCCGTAGGCAATAGTGCCGCAGGCAATAGTGCCGCAGGCAATAGTGCCGCTGGCAGTAATGGGGAAACCCTCAGAACAGACAAGGCAATTACCGTAGATTTTAAAATGGTTACCTTTTCGCTGGCTGGCAAGGACTATGGCGTAGATATCATGAACGTCAAGGAGATTGCCAAGGCAAGCAAATTTACCTATGTTCCGAATGCTGCGCCCTTCCTAAGGGGAGTTTACAACCTGCGGGGTGAAATTATTCCTGTCATCGATTTCCGGATCTTCTTTCATCTACCGGCGGAACGCAAAAGCGATGATGCCATGGAAAACCTGCTGATTTTAAGGCTGGAAGACCATGTATATGGAGTTATCGTAGACAGCATTGACAAGGTTGTGGGTATTCAATCGAGCAATATACAGCCCCCACACCCGATTTTTGGTGACATCAATATCAAATATATTCATGGGGTAGTGGAGAATCAGGGACGGCTTTATATCATTCTGGATGTAAACCGCATTTTTGAACAGAAGGAAGAAGAAAAACCCCGGCTTATTTCGGAAACTGCCAGTGGTACCTATTTTGCAACCCAGAGCGCAATGCTAGAAAAGGAAAGTACCGCAACTGTATCAAAAGCTTCCGGTTCAGAGCTTGAGTTTATTAAAGAAACTCTTTTTGCGCTTAAACATTTTGCCGCTACACCGCTCAATGAAACATGGATTGTAAACCGCTTTGAAGAATGGAAAAAATTAAAAAACAATAAGGAATTACAGTTAAAGAACGTGGAAGATGCGGATGAGTTCCTTTCTACGTTTTATTCTCCCTGCAATGGCCGTCTGTGGGACGAAACCTATGCAGAACAGGTTCTCGCTGCACTGCCGGATCTTAACTCTAAAACCATTATGGTGTGGAACCCTGGCTGCGGTAAGGGCTATGAAAGTTATTCCCTCGCCTGTTTGCTTAAAAAACGATACAAGGATGCTCGTATAAAGATTTGGGCCAGCGACAATGATCTATTGGCGGTCTCTTCTGCTCCCAATATGGTATTCGAGCTGGAAACGGTGCCCGCTTTGTATCAGGAATACCTCGTTAAAGGCCGTTATGGGTATTCATTTAATCAGGAAATAAAGGATGCTATTCTTTTTGAATACCATGACATGAAGAATGTGAATCCCTTTACCGACCTGGATCTTATTATGGCCCGGGATGTCCTCTCTTTCCAGGATATAAACGAACAGAACAAGATTTTGAATGATTTTACAGAAAAATTAAAAGCCCGCGGTCTTGTATTGGTAGGTCAACACGAACAGTTGCCTGAGGAAGAATGGACCCGGCTAGGCACGGATCCAGTATCCTTGTATATGTATAATAGCTAACGGAAGGAGAAACACATGAGAGTCGAATACATCAATCCCTTTGTAGAGTCAGCCTTTAATGTTCTAAAAGAAGTGTTGAATACTGATATTAAACGGGGTGAATTATACCTAAAATCGACCACGATGCCCGTATTGGGAGTTGCCGCCCTGGTTGGTCTTGCGGGGGATGTGGAAGGCCGTGTTTTGTTTGATATGTCAAAGCAGACGGCCCTTGCAGTAGCATCTACCATGAACGGTGAACAGTTAACCAGCCTTGATGAACTTGCCAAGGCTACTATTACCGAGCTCGCCAATATGATTACCGCCCAAGCGGTTACTAAACTGCATGATCTGGGTTTCAAGTTTGACCTTACCCCTCCAGCTCTTTTTACCGGTGACAATATGGAAGTCTCAGACCATGAGGTCGAAGCCCTGATTGTTCCAATGGAAACACCCCAGGGAAAAATCGAGATAAATGTCGCAATCCGTGAACGGGCCTAACAAGGAATGCCTATGAAAACGAAACAGGATTTTCCATCAATCAACGAGCGGGAACCAGACGGTCTTAAACCGGATGGAACGCCTTTTCGGGTTCTGGTTGTCGATGATTCTATGTTTGTTGCAAAACAAATAGGTCAGATTCTTACCTCAGAGGGCTATGAAGTCGCTGCCACCGCCGCAGATGGTGAAGAGGGTGTGGAAAAATACAAGGAACTGTTTCCCAATATTGACTTGGTAACCATGGATATTACCATGCCCAAAATGGATGGTATTACCGCCCTTGAACATATTATGAATTTTGATAAAAATGCCAAAGTTGTCATGATTAGTGCCCTGGGCAAGCAGGATCTGGTTAAAAAATCTTTGCTTTTAGGCGCAAAAAATTACATTGTTAAGCCGCTAGACCGTAAAAAGGTTCTGGAACGGATTGCCCAGGTGCTTGGAAAGACATCTGGAGCCTAACAACAAAGAGAACCTATTGACAAAGTCCGCGCTTCTTTGGTATATAGAATGGGCGCGGGCGGTTAGCTCAGTTGGTTAGAGCACCAGTATGACACGCTGGGGGTCACAAGTTCGACTCTTGTATCGCCCATAGAACCGGGGAGTTTTAAGATAATCTTAAAACTCCCCTTTTTTTTAGCTATGCCATTGTTTCAATATTAAATCTTTTATATATTACAAGTCATGGAACAAAACATATTCGCGGCGGGTTTACCGGTCCGACGACGTCCCAGACCTTTTACACTCTTAGTGTTTGGAGCATCAGGAGATTTAGCTCACCGAAAATTATATCCCGCCTTTTTTTCCCTTTTTAGGGAAGGTGCCGTGGATGACTGGTTTCTTGTTGGTTTTGGCAGACGACCCTGGTCAGACAGTGATTTTCGCAGCGAAATTGAAAAGGCGCTCAGTGATTTTAAAATCACCGAAGAAGAATCACGGTATTTTTTCTTCCGCTGTCTGTATGTGCAGGGCGATATTGATGATATTCAAGCCTACTACCGGATCGCATCGGTCGTAGAAAAAGATAGGGATCTGATAAGCTATCTTGCAGTCCCTCCAGAACAGTATAAGCCAATTATAGATAACCTGTATAAGGCTGGACTTTCCAAGCGCAGTCCTTTGGAAAGCCGTGTAGTAGTAGAAAAACCCTTTGGCCGAAGCGGTAAAGAAGCAGCGGAGCTCAATGACTTTATCACCGAACGGTACGAAGAGGACTCAATTTTTAGAATAGATCATTACCTCGGCAAGGAAACGGTTCAGAATATCGCAGTGTTTCGTTTTGGCAACGGTATCTTTGAACCGATTTGGAACAACAATTACATACATCATGTAGAGATAACTGTAGCAGAGACTGTTGGGGTAGAGAAACGGGCTGCGTACTATGAACAATCGGGAGCTCTGCGGGATATGGTTCAGAACCATTTGTTACAGCTTTTGGCGCTGGTTGCCATGGAACCGCCGACCTCTTTTACTTCTGATACGGTACGGGACGAAAAAGTAAAGGTCCTCAGAGCGTTACGGCCCCTGTCTGAGCTGGATATTCTTTCAAATACCCTTCGCGGTCAGTATCGTGCGGGTCTTATAGACGGTCAAGCTGTACCGGGTTATTTGGAAGAAAGCGGTGTAGATCCCCAATCGAAGACAGAAACCTATGCAGCCCTGATGGCCCATGTAGACTCCTGGCGCTGGTATGGGGTTCCCTTTATTCTCCGTACCGGGAAACGGCTGAGCCGCAGGGTTTCAGAAATTGCAGTCCATTTTAAAAAGCCTGCTATGAACCTGTTTCCTCAAGCGTTTGGTGGAGCCAACCAGTTAGTCTTCCGTATTCAGCCTGACGAGGGGCTTACGCTTTATCTTAATACGAAAATTCCCGGTCTTACCGATAGATCAAGGGTTGTATCTATGGACTTTTTGTACGGTACCGGTTTTGGCCGACCTTCGCCCGAAGCCTACGAGCGGCTCCTTTTGGATGCCCTCATCGGTGATAGTACCCTCTATACCCGCAGGGATGAGGTAGAAGCCTCCTGGGCGTTCATCGATCCCATACGGCGCGCCTGGGATGCACAGGCGGTGCCGCTGCACCTGTATGAAGCAGGAAGTTCCGGTCCCTTGGCTGCCCAGGGCCTTGCAGAACGTATTGGTGATCACTGGAGGCGATTGTAATGTATCCCAAGATATCAGTCTTAGAACAGGAACTCATGGCCCGACTCAAAGAACATACGGGGGGTAACGCACGGGCCATGTCTGCAACAATTATAACCTTGTCCTCTAAAGCCCATGCAGAGGAAGTGGACCGCTGGACCGAAAGCCTCATGGGCCGCTGTCCGGCCCGGCTGCTTCATCTTCGAGGCTATGCTCCCGATGGGCTGCACAGCTGGTCTTCTGCGCGCTGCGCATTGGACCGTCAGGAGCGCGGCATTTGTTTTGAAGATGTCTATATTGAAACCCCCGATGACAGCGCATATCAGGGCCGCATTTGGAGCCCCCTGGTGCTGCGGGAACTCCCTGCAGTATTGGTCTGGACCCTTGGGCCTGAGGCTTTGAACAGCTGCGAATATGATTGCGTTGAACGGGTGGATTTAACCATTATAAATGGAAGCTGGGACCTAAAGCACTACAAACGAGGCCTTGCCGTATACCGAGATGCGGTCGCAAGCGCTCTGCAATCGAACAAAGCCTTGGTTGACCTTTCTTGGGAACGGCTGCTCCCCCTGCGGTATGCCCTTTCCCGTCTTTTTGATGCTCCCCATACACAGGATATTGATGTGCTGAAAACGATAGATATACATGTATCGGACCCTTGGGCGCTTCACCTCCTCAAAGGGTGGATACAGGACCGAACCAAGGGAAAGTCAATACAAATTGATGGACGCCTTGAGCCCTCGTACCAGGACGGGGCGGGCCAAATTTCATGCACCTTTGCCGATGGTACATCATCGTCTGTCGAGGTCCATACTTCGCGTCAGGCAGCACTCCGGTACCGGGACGGCAAGTCCCTGCAGATCAGTTTGCCCGATGCCAGTATCGGTACCATTCTTGAACGTATTGTAGATTCTCCGGTAGCGGATCCTCTGTACAAACGGGCGCTCTAGCACCAATTATAACTGGCTGCTGAAATATATTGACTTTTATGGCAGCCGCCTCTTGACTTTAATTCGATAATTTATTATCGTATTATTGATGACTTAAATAGTCATATACAGGAGGTTCTATGAATACGGTGATGAAACGAGAAAGCCCGGTTCGTGTGGCTTTTTTTGATACAAAACCCTATGATCGGGAATATTTTGACGCCTATAAGAGCAGCTTTAATGTGGAAATAAAATATTTCCCCTCAAAACTTTCTGCTGATACAGCGAGCTTGGCTAAGGGCTATGATACGGTCTGCGCCTTTGTCAATGATGAACTGGATGCTCCCACTGCGGATATGCTTGTTGAGGGTGGTGTCCGGCTTGTTGCACTCCGCTGCGCAGGATACAACAATGTGGACCTGAAAGCCGTGTGGGGCCGTCTGCATGTTGTCCGGGTACCTGCCTATTCTCCCCATGCAGTGGCAGAACATGCCATAGCTCTTCTTTTAACCCTGAATCGTAAGATTCATAAATCCTATATCAGAACCAGGGAAGGCAATTTTACCCTTGCGGGCTTGGTTGGTTTTGACCTCTTTGGAAAAACTGCAGGTATTATTGGCACCGGCCAGATTGGCCGTATTACGGCAGAAATTCTTAAGGGTTTTGGTATGAAAGTCTTAGCAACCGACCCCTTCCCCAATGAAGGCTGGGCTGCTGAAAAGGATATTCAATATACCACCATGGAAGATCTCTTCCGTCAGAGCGATGTGATTAGTCTCCATTGTCCCCTGACCCCGGAAAATCATCACCTAGTGAACAGCGAAAGTCTTGCCAAAATGAAAAAGAATGCCATTATCATCAATACGGGCCGAGGTGCCCTTATCGATACCAAAGCACTGATCCATGCGCTCAAAACACACAGTCTGGGCGGGGCTGCTTTGGATGTGTACGAAGAGGAGGATGAGTATTTTTTTGAAGACCATTCCGCCTCAGTTATAAAGGATGATGTTTTGGCCCGGCTTCTTACCTTCCCGAATGTGCTGATTACGGGACATCAGGCGTTTTTAACCCATGAGGCTTTAACCGCCATTGCTACCACCACCTTGGGAAACATACAAAACTATTTTGATTCAGGAGATTTAAGCAACGAAATTTGCTACCGCTGTACTCAGAAAACCTGCAGCCGCAAAGAAACGGGCCGCTGCTTCTAGCCAATTTCAAAACTCTAAGAGTAGTGACCGACTTTTGAAATTGGCTCAATTTTCTGATACGCCAGGACTTTCCAGCCCTGGCGTTTTAGTTCCCCGATGCGCTGAAAGCCTTTCCGTTTCTGGCGGTCAAAACGTTCTGCTTCGGTAGCCGAGAGGCCAATAAAAATGAGTCCCCCCGGAACAGCAAGTTTTTCGAGGCCCGTCCAATAAGAGGGCCAAGGATCGGTTTTTGGAACCGGATCGGGGAATAGAAAAATAAGCGGAAAGGGGCCGCCGCTGGCTTTAAGAAGCTCGTCCGCGGAAAGGTCTGGATCTACCGAAGGAACAATAGTGGGGGAAAGGCCCCGAATGGCTTGATCCGTATGATTCTCTGTGAAGGACCCCTTTAGGTTTTCGAGATTTTGTTTTGTTGCAGTGAGGGACAGTATATTTCTGCCACCAATTACTGGTATAAAGGAGATTCGTGCCAGCTCTTGCGAAAAGTTTGTTACAAACCAGAGGGGAAAGTGACCCTGCCCGACTTCAAAAAAGAGGATGGGAAGATGTTCTCGTTGTGCAAGGAACGACTTCATCTGGTGTGGTAATTTTAAAATCAGGGCCGCCATAAGCTCGTGGATATAGTGGGGCTGGTCAAAGTCCTCTACACCATGAAGGCTTTGTAGGGTGTATTCAGTATCCTTTATCTGGTAGGTCCCTAAGATCCGCTTATAGGCTTCCCAAGAAAAGGCTTCTTTTACAGGTACCTCCGCTGCATCTTGCTGCGCTGGCGGCTTCCCATAAACAAAGACTCTATGCTCAGGACCAGCAGTTTCTTCGACCAGTTCTGCCCCATATTTGAGTATCCAGCCCTTAAATGTTTCTGCCAGGGGTTCTACTATGACAACGAAGACCTGGCCCGCCTCTTCCAGCAGGGCAAGGGAACGGCGGACGAAGTATTCAAGCACCGGGAGCCCCGCCTTTGCGGGTATGTTGGAAACAATCCAGTCATAGGGTCCGGGGTCATAGAGGAGGGGTTCTGTATGGGCGGAAAAGCGGGGCTCCCGCAGGCCGTTGCAGGCGGTGAACTGGCGGGCCAGTTCATCCCGATCCTGAGCGCGGATAACAAAGTTCTCATGGCCCGCTTTCTGGAAGTAAGATCCCAGAGCTATGCCAATGACACCTGTGCCGGAACCGGCATCGAGAACTTGATGGGGCAAAGAAAATGCAGCACTTTTAAGTTTATCAATATGATTGGAAAGGACCCGTAAAAGAAGCCGGGTCCCGGAATCGACATCGTAAGAACTGAAAAGCCCATGGGAAAGGGTAAGGGTAATGTCCATTCCCTTAAACCGCATTGCTACGGTTTTTGACCCATAGGCTTCCAGAACCGGGCAGGTGTGTTTAGTCATTCACCCGTTCGACGTACTCGTTGGTTTCCGTATTTACCAGGATTTTTTCGCCCTGTTTGATAAAGAGGGGTACCCGGACGGTAAGACCCGTTTCTGTTACGACTGGTTTGGTTGCCCCAGATACGGTGTCTCCTTTAACGTAGTTTTCGCTTTCCGCAACGGTAAAGACAACCTTGTAGGGTATCTTAATATCGATCACCTGGCCTTCCCAGAGGAGCAGGTCGTAGGTTTCGCCCTCTTTAAGGTAATATTTTTTATCTTCCATGCCAGAAATGGGGACTTCGAACTGGTCATAGGTGTTGTTATCCATGAAGTGGTAGTAGTCCGTATCGGCGTATTGATACTGGCAGGAATGGGTGTCTACCTGGGCGTCTTCCACTTCCAACTGGGTGGGGATGGTCTGGGTGAGAACAGAACCGTCCTTAAGACTCTTCATTTTTACCCGTGCAAAGGCACCGCCCTTGCCGGGATTAACAAATTCTCGTTCAACCACGATAAAGGGCTGGCC
>JAIWNU010000075.1 GCA_020216655.1 Treponema sp.
TCGGCGGTTTTAAGAGCCGTATCGGCAAGACCTTTACGGGCACCGTTCGTGGAGATAAAGAACTCGATAACCGAAAGACCTTCTTTAAAGTTCGACCGGATCGGCAATTCTATAATGTCTCCCGACGGCTTGGCCATAAGACCGCGCATACCCGCCAGCTGGCGAATCTGGTTGCGGCTACCGCGGGCACCGGAGTTGGCCATCATATATACGGAGTTAAAGCCATCCCGGTCAGCTTCCAGGGTCTTCATCATGATATTGGTCAAATCTTCGTTGGTTTTAGACCAGACTTCAACAACCCGGTTATACCGTTCTTCCTGGGTTATATGACCCTGGCGGTACTGCTTCTGGATGGACTCAACTTCCTTATTGGCCTTTTCGATCATTTCGGTCTTTTCTTTCGGGACCACAATGTCGTCTACCCCAATAGTCGCACCGAATACGGTAGCGTACTTGTACCCAGTCGCTTTAATAGCGTCGAGCATCTTCACGGTGATCCAGGGACCTTTATGCTTGAGTACATATTCTATAAGGGCCTTTAATTCCTTATCCCGTAATTCGTAGTTAATAAAAGGAACTTCCGGAGGAAGCTCTTCGTTAAATACGATGCGGCCCGCGGTTGTTTCAATAAGGCCATCCTTTCCAAGCTCTACTTCCTGTCCTGTTTTGGACCAAACGGGAGTTTTTGATGGCCGAACCTTTATTAAGGCTTCCCACTCAAGGGCCTTGTTTTCTACTGCCATGAGAACTTCTTCGGAACTGGAGTAGCGACGGCCTTGACCTTTCACATTCTTCTTAATTTTGGTTAAGAAGTTTATACCCAAAACCATATCCTGAGAGGGGAAGACTATGGTCTTACCGTTAGCAGGGTTAAGGAGGTTCCGGGCGGACAGCATGAGGGTCCAGCATTCCATCTGGGCCGCATGGGTCAGCGGAACATGGACTGCCATCTGGTCACCGTCAAAGTCGGCGTTAAAGGCGTGACAGACCAGGGGGTGCAGCTTAATAGCCTTACCTTCTACCAGTACGGGCTCAAAGGCTTGGATACCGAGCCGGTGCAGGGTCGGCGCGCGGTTCAGCATGACCGGGTGCTCTTTAACGACCTCATCGAGAATGGCGAAAACTTCGGGCGTTTCCTGCTCAACAAGCATCTTGGCCTTCTTGATGTTATAGACCACATCCTTGTCGACCAGTTTTTTCATAATAAAGGGCTTAAAGAGCTCAAGGGCCATTTTGGTCGGAAGACCGCACTGCCACATTTTAAGATCCGGACCTACGGTGATAACCGAACGACCAGAATAGTCAACCCGTTTTCCTAAGAGGTTCTGCCTAAACCGGCCCTGCTTACCTTTAAGCATATCACTGATGGACTTTAAGGGCCTATTGGAAGCACCCTTTACTACCCGCTTTTTCTTTGAGTTATCAAAGAGGGCATCCACCGCTTCCTGAAGCATTCGCTTTTCGTTTCTGATGATGATATCAGGAGCGTTCAGGGCCATAAGCCGCTTGAGACGATTGTTTCGGTTAATAACACGGCGATACAGATCGTTAAGATCGCTGGTGGCAAAACGGCCTCCGTCGAGCTGCACCATGGGACGCAGTTCGGGCGGGATCACCGGTATGGCTTCCAGGATCATCCATTCCGGCTTATTGTTAGAATTGCGGAAATTTTCTACGATTTCGATTCGTTTCAGGAGCCGCTTATCGCTTTTTGCACCCTTTTCGATCATTTTGGCCCGAAGGTCGGCGGCCATCTGATCCAGGTTGAGACCTTCGAGCAGGGTCCTGATAGCCTCCGCACCCATACCGGCGGTAAAGGCGCCGCCATAGCGTTCCTGGGCTTCATAGTACTCCTCTTCAGTAAGGAGCTGCATTTTTTTCAGGTCCGTATCACCCGGTTCAATAACAATGTATTTTTCGTAATACAAAATAGACCGGAGGGCCGCCATGGGTAGATCCAAGAGGAGCCCCATGCGGCTGGGTACAGAGCGGTAATACCAAATATGGGACACTGGGGCAGCAAGCTCAATATGCCCCATCCGTTCACGGCGGACCTTGAAATGGGTTACTTCAACACCGCAGCGATCACAGATAACGCCCTTGTAGCGGATCGATTTAAATTTTCCGCAGTAGCATTCCCATTCCTTAGTGGTACCGAAAATTCGCTCGCAGAAAAGACCATCTTTTTCGGGACGCAATGTCCGGTAATTGATGGTTTCGGGCTTTTTAACCTCACCATAAGACCAGGCCCGAATCATTTCGGGCGAGGCCAGCTTAATCATAATAGAATCAAAATCTTGTATATCCCGCATTACTGTAACCCCTTTTAGAAGTTAGACCCTTGCTTGTTGATAAGGTCTTCATCCCGCTCTGTTAACGGAATTTGTTTACCCTTGGCATCATAGATGGTCATATCAAGGGCAAGACCACGGAGTTCCTGGACAAGAACGTTAAAGGATTCCGGAATGCCTGCGGTTGTCGAAGGTTCTCCCTTGACAATGGCTTCGTATATCTTTGATCGTCCTGTCATATCATCCGATTTGATGGTAAGCAGCTCTTGGAGCGTATTAGCCGCACCGTAGGCTTCCAGTGCCCATACTTCCATTTCTCCCAAACGCTGACCACCAAACTGAGCTTTACCGCCCAGGGGCTGCTGGGTCACGAGCGAATAGGGACCGGTAGAGCGGGCATGCATCTTGTCATCTACCAGGTGATGCAGTTTCAAGAAGTATATGACACCGCAGAACACGGGGTTTACGAAATATTCGCCAGTCCGACCATCCCGAAGCATTGTTTTAGAGGTAACCGGAAGACCAGCTTCCTTAAGCTTTTCTTCTATCTGCTCGGTTGTGGGCGACTGGAACACCGGTGCACTGAACCATTCATCGAGGGTACTTGCGGCCCAGCCAAGCTCGGTCTCTAGTAGCTGACCGATATTCATACGAGAAGGAACGCCCAGAGGAGTCAGACAAATATCGAGGGGGGTACCATCATCCATATAGGGCATGTCTTCTACCGGCAGGATCCGGGCGACAACACCCTTGTTACCGTGGCGTCCTGCCATTTTATCCCCTTCCCGGAGTTTCCGTTTGGTTGCAATAAGAACCTTTACCACTTCATCGACACCGGGGTTAAGGTCGTCCCCCTCGGTACGCTTAAGCCGCTGAATATCAATTACGGTGCCATCGATTCCATGGGGGACCCGGAGCGAGGAATCCCGAACTTCCTTAGCCTTTTCACCGAAAATTGAATTGAGGAGCTTAAATTCCGGAGTTGTCTCAGTCTCGCTCTTGGGAGTTACCTTGCCAACCAAAATATCGCCGGAACGAACCTTGGCTCCAACCCGGATAATACCTTCGCTATCCAGATTATCCAGTGATTTTTCGCTCGTATTGGGAATATCACGGGTAATCTTTTCAGGGCCAAGTTTAGTTTCCCTGACTTCGGTGATAAATTCTTTAATGTGAATGGAGGTAAACATATCCTCCTTCACCACCCGTTCAGAAATAAGGATGGAGTCTTCGTAGTTATACCCATTCCAGGGCATGAACCCTACCAGGATGTTTCGACCCAGGGCGAGCTCTCCATTCTTGGTAGCAGGACCGTCGGCAATAACCTGTCCTTTTACAATCTTTTCGCCCAATTTTACAATGGGACGCTGGTTGTAGCAGGTATCCTGGTTAGTCCGCTGGTATTTGACCAGGGTGTATACATCCCGTTCATCGGCATTTTTAGCATCATCGGGACGAATGACGATCTCAGTTGAAGTAACCCGTACTACCGTACCAGGCCGCTTTGCTTTGACGAGAACTCCCGAATCGTAGGCGCATTTCCCTTCCATACCGGTTCCGACCCGCGGAGGTTCGGGGAAAATGAGAGGAACAGCCTGACGCTGCATGTTTGAACCCATAAGTGCCCGGTTCGCGTCGTCGTGCTCAAGGAATGGGATAAGGGATGCAGAAACTGATATAACCTGCTTGGGGGAAACGTCCATATACTGGATATCTTCCGGAGCCCGGGTTGTATAATCTCCCTGGCGGCGGCAGGAAACCTGGCTGTCCGCAAAGGTTCCATCATGATTTAATTTAGCTGAAGCCTGTGCGATATAGTACCGGTCTTCGTCCATGGCCGACAGGTATTCAATTTCAGCGGTAGCCTTACCGTTAACGACTTTTCGATACGGGGTTTCCAGGAATCCATAATCGTTGACACGGGTATAGTTAGCTAAGGAGACGATAAGACCAATGTTCGGACCTTCCGGAGTTTCAATAGGACACATTCGTCCATAGTGAGTATAATGGACGTCACGAACTTCGAAACCAGCCCGATCTCGGGAAAGACCGCCGGGGCCCAAGGCATTAAGACGCCGCTTATGGGTCAGCTCTGCGAGGGGATTTACCTGGTCCATGAACTGGGAGAGCTGGCTTGAACCAAAGAATTCTTTAATCGCCGCAACAACTGGCTTTATCGAAATAAGGTCCTGCGGCTTTATTGTCTCTGTTTCTTTAAGGCTCATCCGCTCTTTAGCAATCCGTTCCATGCGGCTGAAGGCGGTCTTCATCGTATTGGCAAGCAGTTCGCCCACGGACCTGACACGGCGGTTGCCAAGATGGTCGATATCATCAATATTTTCATCCCCCACAAATACCTTAATGAGGAATTTCATAGTGGCGATGATATCCTGTTTGGTCAGGGTAAAATCTTCCAGGGGTGGATTGAAGTTGAATTTCTTATTCAGTTTATAGCGGCCAACCTTGCCCAGGTCATAACGGCGGCTTGTAAAGAACATTCCCATGAGGTCCTTTTCTGCCGCTTCAACCGTTATGGGTTCACCGGGCATGAGCACCGAATAAACCGCAGACAGTGCGTCCTCGCGAGAGGGCTCATCCCGTGTGGGATCTTCCTTTACAAACTTTATCTCCTCCCGCTCAAAACAATTGAGAATCATGGGGGAGTTGAGTGAATCTTCTGCTTCGAAATCGATAATTTCTACCGACTGAACACCATTAACAAGGAGTTCATCCACATCGTGGGGATGAATTTTCTCGCCCGCCCGATACAGTTTCTTCTCTACAACACCATCTTCGGTGGTTGTATTGATCCATACGGCCTTTGCGAATACTTTGCCGACAAGGGCGTTTTTAGATTCCCGGTCATCCTGAATGGTCACCGTCTGGGTCTTGTAAAAAGCCTTAATAATTTCTTCCCGGCCTTCATACCCCAAAGCTCTGAGGAAAATGGTTCCGAGAATGCGCTTCTTACGGTCTATTTTTGCATAAATAAGTTCCCGTTTTTGGTCAATTTCGAATTCAAGCCAGGAGCCCCGGTAAGGAATAATACGTGAAGAATACACACCCTTTTCATGGCTAAAAATAACGCCGGGCGAACGGTGAATCTGGGAGACCACAACCCGTTCTGCACCATTAATAATAAAGGTGCCCCGATCGGTCATAATCGGGATATCTCCCATGTAGATATCCTTTTGTCGGATTTCTCCGGTTTCCTGGAAAATGAGATTTATGCGAGCCTTAAGCGGAACCGCATAGGTTAAACCTTTCTGCTTGCATTCCTGCTCAGAAAACTTTATCCCCTCTTCATCGAGGGTGTAATATTCATATTCAAGTACCATATCACCGGTAGGGCTTTCTATAGGAAAGGTAGTCCTAAAAGCTTCTTCCAGTCCCTGCATTTCGGGAGCTTCCCCCCTTCTGAGCCGTTCTCTTTGCAAAAAACGCTCGTAAGAAGAAAGCTGTATATCTATAAGATCAGGAAGTTCCATAACATCCTGGAAATCTTTCCCTATATAGGTCCTTTTAATGACCGAATTTCCTGTAACCATTCGTTACCCCCTATCGGAACCGCCCTCAATTGCGGGCACTATCGCCGTCCAGCCCAATAAACCGGATTGTGCCTGTTTTTACCTAGAATAGACTACACGTCCTTAGACTACAAAAAGCCTCCGGCAAAATTGCCGGAAGCTCTTAATCCGGAACTCGTATTGAGTTCCGGAAAAGCGAGAGAAAAAGTATGTGTTGTACCGACGAGATTACTGGATTTCAATAGTACCGCCAGCGGCAGTAATTTGTTCCTTAATCTTTGCAGCTTCTTCCTTGGATACATTTTCCTTAAGTGGCTTGGGAGCACCTTCGACCAGGTCCTTTGCTTCCTTAAGACCAAGACCGGTAACAGCCCGAACTTCCTTGATAACACCAATCTTCTTGGATTCATCAAAGGCCTTCAGGATGACGTTGAATTCGGTCTTTTCCTCAGCGGGAGCGGCTGCAGCACCAGGAGCGGCACCAACAGCGGCTACAGCAACAGGAGCTGCCGCGGAAACACCAAATTTTTCTTCCATAGCTTTTACAAGCTCGGAAACTTCGAGTACGGTCATCGAAGCAATGGCTTCGATAATCTGATCCTTTGTCAACGCTGCCATATTATCTTCTCCTCTATTTCAGCGATTGATTTTTTCCCTTTAAGGGACTGCCGCTTACGCGGCTGCCGCGTAAGCGGCTAGACAACCCGCCAACTTTTAACAAAAGCAACGGATTGCTGTATTTTTTAGACCGACAGGAACGGCAGCTTTCCGAAGCCTGAAGGTCTTAGTTCCATAAAATTATGCAGCACCTTCCTGCTTTTTATCGCCCACAGCTTTGATTGTCCGTACAAGCCGGGCATTAATGTCATTAAGCGCAGATACCATATTCCGAGCAGGAGCGTTCATAACAGACATAAGCATTGCAATAAGCTCGAGCCGTCCAGGCAGCTTTGAGAAAGCTTCAATCTGCGCAGCATTATATACCGTATTGCCAACGAGACCGCCTTTTACCTTAAGAGCAGGAACTTCCTTTGCAAACTCAATAAGGATTTTTGCAACCTCATTGGAATCCTTCGGAGTAATTGCAATTGCAGTCGGACCAGTGAGATAGCTTTCTACATTAGGAGCAGAAAGCTGCTCAAAGGCAATCCGGGCAAAATTATTCTTTACAACCTTAAAAGTTGCATCCTTTGCGCGAAGCTGTTTCCGCAGATTAGAAATCTGCTCAACCGTCAGCCCGCGGTAATCGGTAAAAATAAAATCGGGAGCGGCACCAAAGCTCTGCTTCAATTCATCAATAGCAGAAACCTTAGCATCCTGCACTTTCTTTGCAACAATAGCCATGGCTTACTCCTTATCCTTTAATGCTACCCATACGCCAGGACCCATGGTAGAGCTGATGGACACGGACTGAATAAAGTCACCCTTAGCATCTGCGGGCCGCTTGCGTTTAATCTCAGCAAGGACTGCTTCCACGTTCTCTGCAATCTTAGCAGGTTCCATAGAAACCTTGCCTACCGGCAGGTGGATAACACCGGTTTTATCTGCCCGGAATTCCACACGGCCTTTTTTAAGCTCCGCAATAGCACCTTTGAGATCAAAGGTAACAGTTCCGGTCTTGGGATTCGGCATAAGGCCCTTCCGGCCGAGCACCATACCCAGCTTACCAACATCTTTCATCATGTCAGGAGTAGCAACAGCGATATCAAAATCGAGCCATCCACCCTTAACCTTTTCGATAAGATCGTCGGATCCAACATAGGTTGCGCCAGCTTCAAGAGCTTCTTTTTCTTTTTCGCTCTTACAGAACACGAGAACTTTCTTCTCGCCACGGAACTGGTGAGGAAGTACTACCGTATCCCGGACAGACTGACTCTTTTTAAGATTCAATTTCACCGACAAATCTACGGTTTCATCAAACTTTGCAAAGGCCAGCTTCTTAACCAGATCAGCCGCAGAAACCAAATCATAGGTGGTTGCAGCATCGTATTTTTTAAGGCTTTCGAGGTATTTTTTTCCGTGCTTCATATTACCACTCCACCTCGACACCCATTGAACGGGCAGTTCCGGCTATAATCTTCTTGGCAGCCTCAAGATCGTTGGCTGTCAGATCGGGTAACTTCATTTTAGCAATCTCCTCAAGTTTAGCCTTGGGAAGCTTGCCAACCTTGGTCTTGTGGGGTTCAGAAGACCCCTTATCAATGCCTGCCCCCTTCTTAATCAGCACCGATGCGGGCGGAGTTTTAAGAATGAAGGTGAAGGATTTGTCGCTATATACGGTTATAACGACAGGAATAATGAGACCTGCTTCCATACCCTTGGTTCGGTCATTAAATTGCTGAACGAACTGAGGAGCACTGACACCGTGTGGACCTAATGCCGGTCCAACCGGTGGAGCAGGAGTCGCTTTGCCTGCGGGGCACTGCAACTTGATGATAGCGGTGACCTTTTTCTTTGCCATTCGCAATCTCCTTCTGTGGTGTACCCGAAAAGAACCAGGCTTTTCGGGGTAGCGTTTTCGCCAGATGCGAAAACTCCCATCTATTGGAGCTTATAGCCCAAAACTATCTTCTGCCCTTTCAGGCAAAAAACAGCTCTATAGATTCAAAGATTCAAAACAAAACTAAATCTTTTCGACTTGCAATAAATCTACTTCTACCGGGGTAGATCTTCCAAAAATACCAATCATTACCTTGAGCTTGTTGCGCTCGGTATTCACTTCTTCTATAGTGCCGGTGAACGACTCGAAGGGCCCATCAATAATCTTAACCTGCTCGCCGGGAGCAAAAGACTGCCGAGAGCGGACAGGCCGTTCTCCTTTAATCTCCCCAGTTTTTTGCAGAATGGCACGGGCTTCATCGCCAGATAAAGGCTGAGGCCTGCGATTAGCAGGGGTACCTACAAAGCCAGTTACTCCAGGGATTTTTTTAATTTTAGAACAGGGAACCTTCCAGCCAATTTCAGGCAAATCCATTTCTACCAGAATATAGCCTGGCAGAAACTTTTTGGTCATAGTACGTTTTTTACCGTCTTTTACCTCAACCACATCTTCAGAAGGAACCTTTACATCCCGCACCACATCTTTATCCAGATCCCCTGAATCGATCATCATGCGGATAGTTTTCTCTATTTTATTTTCATACCCCGAATAGGTATGAAGAACGTACCATCCAGTAGCCATGCTTATCCTTTAAAAAATAGCCTGAACACCGAGCAGCAGCAGGGCATCCACAAGACCCAAGAGAAGCGCAAATATCAAAGTGGAAACTATAACCACCTTAACAGAACTTACAACATCCTCTTTGGAAGGCCACACAACCTTTTTTAGCTCCGCAATCGACTCTTTTACAAATGCGACCAGCTTTTTCATCATCAACCCCTCAAAACATACAAATGTTTGCAGTCTGTTACTATGTCAGAAAATAGACAATTATGCAAGTATGCGTCGTTGAATATAAAAAAATAGTGCGCAGCTTAAGCAGCACACTACACCCATAGGAAAACCCTAAAATATTGATATATACACAGGCCAGGTAGGACTCGAACCCACAACATCCGGTTTTGGAGACCGGCGCTCTACCATTAGAGCTACTGGCCTAAAGAATTACTTTATCTTTGTTTCTTTATGGATCGTATGCTTCCGATCAAATTTGCAATATTTACTCAACTCAAGCTTTTCCTGCATAGTGCGGCGATTTTTCTTGGTTGTATAATTCTTGCGCTTGCATTCGCTGCACTGCAACGCTATAAGTTCAACCGCTGTCTTTTTGCTAGCCATATCAATCCCCTTCTATAAAGAAAGAACACGACACATTCTGCAATCTCCGGAATGATCGTCAGTTCCCATTATAATTTATAGATACACTGATTTTCCAACCAGTCAATAAATAAAAACGTTAGGGCGGATGACGCGAAGCGGCAACCGCCTTGCAGCCATGATGTTGCTTTGCAACACAGAAAGCCCTCGAGCGGAATCGAACCGCTGACCACATCCTTACCATGGATGTGCTCTACCGACTGAGCTACAAGGGCAGAAGCATTACAGAACCGTAATGCCCGCTGAAAATAGCAAGAAACAAGCCAATTGTCAAGACCTTTATTCATCAATTTAATATTTCTTGCAGTTTTTCCAAAAGCAGGTTAGGCTGAGAAAAAACGGAGGCACACATGGACCATAAAAAG
>JAIWNU010000076.1 GCA_020216655.1 Treponema sp.
GGGTTTCGGACTTATTTTGGCTTAACCTTCCTTATTGGATTTGGCTTTTTTACTATGGGATTGATGGATCCCCTTTATGACACATATATCCCTATTTTTCTGAAGCGGTATATCAGTTCCAATACGCTCATCGGGTCGGTGATGACTTTGGACAATATACTCCAGCTCTTTTTGATTCCCCTTGTTTCTATTTGGTCAGACAGGACCCGCACAAAACTGGGGCGGCGTATTCCCTTTATTATTGTTATGCTGCCCCTATCTGCAATTTTATTTTCGGTTATTCCATCCATGGCAGCCATATCGCTTGCCAGTTTGATTATCATTATTTTCCTATTTAACATCTTTAAAACCAGCGTTCGGGGCCCTGTGGTAGCTCTGATGCCGGATACCATTCCAGGCGAATACCGGTCTGAAGCCAATGGAGTTATTAATACCATGGGAGGTTTCGGACTCATTATCGGAACGCTTGTACTTGCCCGATTTATAAAAATCAATGAATCTCTGCCGTTCGTGACCGCAGGGGTCTTTGTCCTCGTGGCCACGCTCATACTATTTGTTTTTGTGAAGGAAAGAAAACCAGAGGATACGGAAGAAGAGAAGCAACCTTCTATTATTGCCTCTCTTAAAATGATATTTCGGTCCGGAGATTCCAGTGTTATTAGAATTCTCTTTTCCCTCTTTTTCTGGTTCATGGCCTATGAGGGCGCAAAACCCTTCCTCGGCCTGTATCTTGTAGATGTAATGAAGGTGAGCCCGGGAAACGCGGCCTTAGCTCAGGGCATCGCAGGGATTGCAAGCGTCTTGCTTGCCATTCCGTCGGGTTATTTGGCCCATAAAATGGGAAGAAAAAGCTTTATCCGCATGAGTCTTGTCTTACTTGCCCTGATTTTGCTTCTTGTGCCGACGACCGGCTTTATAGCCAGAACCTTAGGGCTTCCTGCGGGAAGCTCCTTAGCGCTCTTCCTTATCTTGATGTTTTTTTATGGCTCCGTCTGGATTGGCGTTGTGGTAAACAGTTTCCCTATGCTGTGGCAAATGGCTACCTATGGAAATATGGGGATTTACACGGGGCTCTATTACACCTTTAGCCAGGGAGCGGCCATCAGCGCTCCGCCCATTACCGGCGCTATTATTGACCTGGCAGGTTATCCGGGTATTTTTATATTTGGAAGCATCTGCATGATGGCCGCATGGCTGATTATGAGGGAAGTCAAAAAGGGCGAAGCCCACCATGTTGATGAAATACAGGGGTGAACATACGTTCTACCCAAAAACCATAAACTCATATATACTGTATGCCCCCATTTAACTGGGAGTTTTTCTGTAAGGAGTGGCTATGTCAATTCACATTGCAGCCAAGGCTGGCGAAATTGCCGAAGCAGTATTGTTGCCCGGAGACCCTCTGCGGGCAAAATTTATCGCAGAAACCTTTTTGGAAAATCCGGTCCGCTATAGCGAAGTACGGAACATGTTTGGCTATACGGGGACGTATAAGGGAAAACGGGTATCCGTCCAGGGAACTGGTATGGGGATTCCATCAATTTCCATCTATGTGAACGAACTGTTTAAGGATTATGGGGTCAAACGGGCAATTCGGGTTGGTACAGCCGGATCTCTCCAACCAACGGTTAAAATCAGAGATCTGGTTATTGCCATGTCGGCCAGCACCGATTCAGGAGCTAACGCAATCCGTTTTGGGAACCGTGATTTTGCTCCCACCGCGAGTTTTTCATTGCTTAAAGCAGCCTATGATGCAGCAGTGGCCCGCAACTGGGACCCGAAGGTAGGGAATGTAGTTTCTTCAGATATGTTCTATACCGAAGATCCTGAAGAATGGAAGCTTTGGGCCAAATTTGGGGTTCTGGCGGTAGAAATGGAAAGCGCCGAACTGTATACACTGGCAGCTAAATATGGGCGAGAAGCGCTGGCAATTTTAACTATCTCCGACAGTCTGGTAACCCATGAAGCCACCACATCAGAAGAGCGGCAGACCACCTTTACCCGCATGATGGAAGTTGCCCTAGAAGCGGCTATCAGTTAAGGTGCTTTGAAATCCGCGATTTGCCGCGGCGGTTGCGTGTGATTGAGTGGCAACGGTCACAAGTCGAACGCAACCGCATATAATGACAACGCAAATTTAAAAAAGATGGCTTTAGAAAATGAGCTCGAAGATTATCTTTTCGGCCTTGCCTGCAACAATTCTGTGTAGCCGCCGCCGCTGTGAATACGAGTATACCCCAAGGATTTCAGAATATTATAAGCTTGACCAGATCTATTCCCGGAGCGGCAATAAAGCACAAGAGGACTCGCTTTATTTGGTACAATAGCGGCAATTCTTTTTTCGATAGTGTCGAGAGGAATATTGATAGCCATGTCCAAATGGCCTGAGTTAAATTCTTCTGGCGTTCTGACATCTATAACAAGAGCCTTAGCATTGTAAATCCAATCCCAGGCAATTTCTGCCCGGCTGCGCTGTTGTCCAAAAAGACTGGACAGAGAAAAGGTGAACATCATCATAAATAACAAACCAAATAAGAATTGTGGCTTTTTCATCCGCACATATACCTCTTAATATATTAATAATATACTATATTTTTATATTCCATTCAATGCGGATTAAAGAGGATTTTCGGTCCTCTTGACAAAATGGACTATTTTTTTTATTGTTGTTCAACGTTAAGCCCAGATGGTGAAATTGGCAGACACGCTAGTTTCAGGTACTAGTGCCGCGAGGCTTGGGGGTTCAAGTCCCCCTCTGGGCAGAAAAAGCTAAAGGGCTGTCTGAAGCATATTTCAGACAGCCCTTTTGTTTTAGAAGCACCTAGCAGCTTATCTTCAGCAAGACTACCGCTGGGAATAAAGCAGCCGCGGCAGCGCAAATCCTCCCTAGATATCCTCCCGTAATGATTTTGGAGGTCCCAGAAGTTCCGCATACACAACCGCCTGCTGAAGCCGGGAAAGATGAGAAAGGCGGCTTAAGGGATCATAATGGGCTTCTTTTTTTGATATTTTTTCTCGCACTGGCCTTGCAGTGTCATATGCTTCAGCAGCCGCAGTTTCTATCATGGAGGCCTTTTCCATGATAGTTGTCTCTATTGGGGTGCTGACAGCGATCGGCTTCGTCGAAGCACTTTTTTCCCAATTGGCTATGGGAGGATGAGCGCTTTCTTCGAACACGAAAGCGCTCTTATACCCCTGAGGCGCTGCAGCTGTCTTGGCGGTAACTTTTACAGCCTTTGTTTTTAATACATCCACTATCCTGCTTCGCTCTTGGAGCTGCTGCTGATTTCTTTTTGAGGCAGCGATTCGCAGGGCGATTATGAGAGCGATCGGTACGAAGGTTAAAAGGGTCTCTATAAGACTTTCCATTTTTTATTTACCCTGGGGGGCATTTCCTATCGAAGACCGCATATCCGTATCGGCCTGGAGGTTTTTAAGACGGTAATAGTCCATGATACCAAGCTGCCCCTTCTTAAAGGCCTCCGCAATCGCAAGCGGTATTTCCGATTCAGCGAGGACAACCTTTGCCCTATTTTCCTGGACCAGGGCAAGCATCTCCTGTTCCCGGGCTTGAGCCGCGGCTCTCCGTTTTTCTGCCTCGGCCTGGAATCTTCGCTTGTCTGCCTCAGCCTGGTCAGCCTGCAGTTTAGCCCCCACGTTCGCACCGACATCAATATCGGCTATATCAATGGAAAGTATTTCGAAGGCAGTGCCCGCATCGAGTCCCTTTTCAAGTACCCGTTTGGAGATAAGGTCCGGGTTCTCCAGCACCGATTTGTAGGTTTCGGAGGAACCAATAGTGGTAACAATCCCTTCGCCAACCCGGGCGATAATGGTCTCTTCGGTAGCTCCACCAACGAGCCGCTCGATGTTGGCCCGTACGGTAACCCGAGCCTTTACCTGCAGCTGTATACCGTCCTTTGCAACCGCATCGATAGTTTGCTTTCCCTTGGCCGGATCCGGACAATCGATAACCTTAGGATTTACGCTCGTTTTAACAGCCTCTAAAACATCCCGGCCTGCAAGATCGATGGCAGCAGCCCGTTGGAATGGAAGGGGGATATTTGCCTTGTTTGCCGCAACAAGGGCACGGCTCACCTTCATAACATCACCGCGGGCAAGGAAATGAGTTTCCAGCATGTCCGAATCGACTTCTATGCCAGCCTTGGTGAGCATAATACGGGCTTCTACAATGACCGCCGCATTAACATGACGAAGCCACATACCGATGAGTTTTCCCATGCCGACCGAAGCCCCGGAAAGCATGGCCCTGAACCAGAGACCGAAAAACCGGAAGAACAAAAGTAAAAATCCCAGGGCGATGATCGCGACTATGGCTAAAAGTATTAAATAGGTCATCATACACTCCTTACTATTATTCTATTTCCGCGTACGCGGATTACTTCCACCACCTTATGCGGTTCTATAAATGCCCCATCGGCTTCAACAACATAGGGTTTTCCCTCAAATTCAGCCTTTCCTGAGGGCCGAAGTGTGGTAATCGTTTTCCCCCGTTTTCCCAGCAGATCCCCATAATTCTCTTCTGCCTCGGACATAACCCTGGCAGCTTCCATAACCGAAGTTCCCGCATGTTCTGGATCGGGGCCGCCTGCGGTTCCTTCAATCTTGGTCTTGAGGGTAAGCCGATCAAAAAGCCGAATTCGGGGTCCCATGAGGGCAATTACGGCGATAGCAGCAATGGCAAGAACAATTCCAACCGAAACAAATAAGACGTTTCTGCCAAACAATTCCCACTGCCAAGGAAGGCTCGGTATCGTAAAGTCCTGGCGGGAAAAAACGAGGGAGAGCCCGATAAGAACGATTCCGCTAATACCCGTGATGCCAAATCCGGGCAAAATAAAGATTTCGATCGCCAGAAGGGCTACACCGACGAGGAAGAGAATCAGTTCAAGGGAACCTACTGTTCCAAGGAGTGCGTTAAGGCCAAATACGGTAACAAAGGAAATGATAGCCACTACACCGGGGATGCCAAAACCGGGGGTGTTTATTTCCAAAAAGAGCATCACCAGCCCTAACAAGATAAGAAGGGTCTGTACCGCCCCGGAGGTCAAAAATGACACAACCTGATCTGCCGCCGTCGGTACGAGCTCTACAATCTCGCTTGATAGTCCGAGTTTTTCTACCAGTTCATCACTGGTATCTGCTATTGCAAGAGCAAGCCCGTATTTCTGAGCTTCGCCAGCCGTCAGGGACAGGAGTTTTCCCTTGGCGCTGATCTGGCTGAGCCGGACCACCTTGTTAGCGCTGTTTTTTTCAAGTCCTTCCAGCTCAACACCGCTGACTAATTTGGTCTGGCCGTTTACCTGTACTTCCCAGACTTCCAGGTCCTGGTCTACCATGGCAAGGGCAAGCAGTACGGGATGCTTGTTTTTTTCTGCCAGGGCTGCCATTTGGGAACGAACGGCGCTGACGGTCTTTTCGCCCGTAGGGTTCATTTGACCATCGGCTCCTATGGTGACCGGCGCAGCGGCCCCGATTGAAGTGCCGCTGGACATAACAATATCCTGGCAGGAAAGAGCAATGAGGGCCCCCGCAGACCAGCTGACACCCATGGACTCGGGGCCGCTGCGGACCCAGGCAACGGTTCGGATATTCTTTAAGGAACCGATAAAACTTGAGATCTGCAGAGCCGTATCGACCCTGCCGCCAAAGGTGTCGATTTCGAAAATGATTGTCCCCGCCCCCTTGTTAAGGGCATTTTGACCGGCCCTACGAATAAAAGCACTGATAGAGGGTTCAATATCGCCCTTAATAGGTATTATCCAGACAGAGCCAGTCTCTTGTTTCTTCTGGTCCTGGGCGGACATCAAACTTAGTATGGAAAATACTAAGCACAACACAAGTAATGTACGTTTCATGGCTTTATTCTAATACAGTTTTTGATATAATGCTTGGCCATGGAATTAATTTTGCCCGGAATTTTATTAATAATTCTCTTTTGTCTCATTTTATTCGTGTTTCTTATTGTGCGCTCACCGAACAGGCAGGCAAACAATCAGCTTTTAGCCTTAACTCAGGTTCAGGAACGACTTGAGCGCAGCCTGCAGGAAGAATTACGGGGCACCAGGGCAGAACTTACCCAGAATTTAGCAAGAATAATGGATATTCAAGCCAACCAATTGGCAGCTTTGCGTACCGAAATAGCCCGGTTTGGACAGGGGAATGACCAAAAAATGGAACTCCTGCGCGAGACCGTGGACCGGAAACTGCGGGAACTCCAGATGGACAATGCAGCCCGGCTCGAACAAATCCGCAAAACAGTGGATGACAAATTGCACGAAACACTGGAAAAACGTTTAGGAGAATCATTTAAGCTGGTCGGGGACAGGCTTGAACAGGTACAAGCGGGGCTTGGAGAAATGCGCAGTCTTGCCGCAGGGGTCGGGGACCTGAAACGGGTCTTAGTAAATGTTAAAAACCGGGGGACCTGGGGCGAAGTACAACTGATTTCAATCATTCAGGATCTCTTGGCACCTCATCAATATGAGCTGAACGCGGCAGTTCAACCGGGCAGCGCAGAACGGGTTGAGGTGGTCATCAGGCTCCCGGGGGCTGCGGGATCTACGAGATCTGATGTGATAGGGAAAAAGGAACGGCCCGTACTCCTCCCAATTGATGCGAAATTCCCGAAAGAAGATTATGAACGGCTTGTTTATGCCCGGGAAAACGGCGACACCTCAGGCGCCGAAGAAGCGGGGAAACTGCTGGAGCGAAGGCTGAAACTTTCCGTAAAGGAAAAAAAAAAAAAATATATTCATCCACCCTATACAACTGATTTTGCAATACTCTTTCTGCCTTCCGAGGGGTTGTTTGCGGAGATTCTTTCACGGCCCGGCCTGGCGGAAAGCATTCAGCGTGAATTGAGAGTTGTTATCGCAGGCCCCACAACACTGGCGGCCATGATAAACAGTTTGCAAATGGGATTCCGCACCCTGGCGGTTGAACAACGGACTACCGAAGTATGGCGTACCCTGAATCTTGTTAAAGCAGATTTTGAAAAATTCGGAGAGCTTCTGGACAAAACACGGAAAAAATTACAGGAAGCGGCGGATACGGTAGACCTGGCGGACAAGAAGTCACGGACCATCCAAGGTAAGCTGCAGAAGGCCGAGCAGCTTCAGGAACAGATTTCTGAGCAGGATAAAGGTATGGAGGAGCTGCCAAGCATCGTGCGCGAATAATTAAATTTCGAGCTGGGTGGTGCTTGCATCGACACCTTTTAAGAGGGAACCAAGCTTATCCTTGTCATACAGATCGATGAGCCGGGCTTCGACATATTTTTTAGCCTCGTCGGTAAAGGTTCCGGCGGTGATGCACAGTCCCTTTCCCGCCTTGACTTCCTTTAACTGGGCATGAAAGTCCCGCACGATAAGCTCACCGACGGAACCGGTGCTGCGGATAAAACGGAACATGACAACATCTGCCCATTTTGGGGTATCCACATCGGTAAGGATATCGACCCATTCATTTTTATTTACCGCAATGTTGGTTATCTTAACCTTGGCACGGGGAAAAAAGTTCAGAACCACCTTTCGGCAGAGGGTTACAAAATCTCCCGTAGAGGACATTAGATAAATCTGCAGATTTTTATTTGAATTTAGTTCCTGATATTTTCCGATAAGGGCTGGGACATCCTTGTAATTAGGATTTTGGGACTGTATGTCGTTAAGATAGTTAAGCGCCCGGCCTATTTCCTGCTGCCTGAGGTAGGCCATGGCGAGTCGATATTTGAGTTCGAGCTGTATTTCGGTTTTAATATTTTCATGTTTAAGACCGATTTCAAAGTCCATAATGGCCTTTGCAAATTGATGCTGGTTCAAATGGATGGTTCCCGCAAAAAGACAGGCGCTGGGACCGAGAACCGGGTCGGGCCTCAGATGGGTGAATATTTTAATAGCCTGTTCTGCTTGCCCAAGTTCGTAATAGCACTCCCCCATGGCATAGATTGATTCCTTATCATCGGGAACCAAGTCCACTGCTTTCCGAAGAAGTACTATACTTTCTCGATATTTATGGAGCTTGAAATATCCATGTCCCAGATAGCGGAGTGTAAGCGCATGTTCAGGATCCTGGGTTCGGGCTTGCTGTAAGAGCTGCACCGCCTTTTCGTAATTTTTTTTCTGAAATTCAAGTACGCCCAGATTATAGTTTACCTCAAAGTTGTTTTGCTGAAGGCTGCGGGCAATGACAAGCCCCTTGTAGGCTTCTTCTGTCATATTGAGCTTGAGGGCCGCGAGGCCAAACCGCATGTTTATTTCGAACTCATTCAGTTCCGGGTTAGCGCCGCAAAGCTCTACCAAGGTTTCATAGGTTTTGTATGCCTTATCCCACACTTCATCATGATAGTAAATTTCGCCGAGGGTCAGGAGTGCCTCAGGATCCTTTGGATTCTGGGCAAGGCGCCGGGTAGCATCCCGAATGAGGGCATCCCGGCCTTTGGATCTTTTTTTTCGTTTCTTATCTCCCGGGCTTTCATGCTTTCTTCCTGAAAGGGCAAGCAACACTAAAAGGGCTGAGACGAGCAGTATGATTACCAAGAGAATGGAAACTATTCCTACCATAGTCTCATTATCGATAGGGAATGGGTGAGCGTCAAGAGAATATTATTATCAGCATTGACAAAGCCCCATAGGGCGTCTAAAGTTTGTTTATATAAGTATAAAAGGAGTGAAATTCATGGCGGCGAGCATCGGAATTAAGATCGCAAACGGGGAATTTTACCCTATTCTGGAAGAGGGGGCCTCGGTAAAGAAAAGACTTATATTAACCACCGTCCATGATGGGCAGGAAAGCGTTCAAATTGATCTTTATAAAAGCGAATCCAGAAGCATGTCCGATGCGGATTATATTGGAAGTCTCGTAATTGAACACATTGCCCCCAAACCTAAGGGGGAGCCTTCCATCGAAATGATTATTACTTCTAAAGATTCGGAAGAATTGGTGGCCGAAGCGGTGGATCTGGATGCGCCGAATGAGACGGAACGGCATCAACTGACCGTTTCTCTCAAAGCACTTGATCAGGCTGATACCTACGAACTACCGGATTTTGAACTCGAAGCCCACGAAGAGCCCCCACCAGCGGGTCTTTATGAACGGGCCTCGGCTATTAGAGAGCGGGAAGAAAAGAAAAAGGCATTTCCCATAATTCCAATCCTGATAGGGTTGGGCATTGTCATCATCGTGGCCATTCTGGTATATCTGTTTGTGTTTGTTGGCCGGAATGATCAAAAGGCAAAGCCGGTGAGTACTACTGATCCTGCAGCCACGGCTGCACCAGAACCAGAGCAAAAACCCGCACCTGAACCGGCCAAAGTCCAGGAGCAAGAAGCCCCAGCGGCTGCAGAGGAGCAAAAACCAGCGGTGGTTGTTGAGGTATCACCGTCCAAGCCTGCGGCAGAGCCGTTACCTGCCCGGAAAAGGCCCCCAGCACCGGTGGCATCCTATAAGGTACCGCTGACTATTCCGAAAGAAGGGGCGCCGTACAAGATTCGCTGGGGAGACACCCTATGGGACATATCGGAGGCATTTTATCGTAATCCTTGGCTTTATCCGCGCATTGCCCGTTTTAATAAAATTCGCAATCCTGATCTTATCATTTCTGGTACTACTATCAGGATTCCGCCAAAGCCGTAAAACGCTCTATCGATTCAGAGGACTGTCTTTATTCCTTAGCTTTTTCCTCTTTTTCAGCCTTACCGCATGTAAGGCTGAGACTGTTTTGGGGCTGCAAAAGCAGGAAGTCCTGGCTCAACTGCAGCAAGGATCATTCGATATTATTAGATCCGCAGACCCAGGCAGTCTCAAAGAACTCGCAGCATTGGGGCCTGAAGCTCCTTTTTACGCGGGCCTCAAACTTTTTAGGCTGGGAGACAAAGAGAGGGCAATAGCGGCATTGAGCACTGGAACTGAAAGTCTTTCTCCCTGGGCAGAACAAACAAGGTACAAGACGCTTATTCCTTTGCTCATCGAAACAAAGCAAACTGAGACAGCCCTGGATCTCATGAAGAAATTGGGAAAACAAGCCCAGTATAGGGAACAGAACTGGTATCGGTCGCTGCTTACGGAAACATATTTCGCTGGTGAGCAATATAAGGAAATTGTAAATCTTCAGAAGACCTATACCGCCGTATCCATGGATCTTCGCGAACGGGGGCTCGTCCTTTTTTCCCGCCTTGCGCTTGAACCAGAGAATCAAAATATACTCACGGAGATTCAAAATTTCTTTTTTACCGGGCCCATCTCAGATATCCAACGGGACTTATTTGCGAAAATTCAGCAAGCACCGCATATCTATTTACCCCAAACGGTGGTGGATGCAATTAGAGGAAGGCTATATATAGCAGATCGATCATACGGCGACGCACTGTATTACCTAAAACAGGCATTAAGCAGAAATCGCTATCTTTTTGAAGCCTATCCAGAGCTCTTAAGCGATCTTGGAAAGGCATATCAATACAGCGGGGCCGCAAAGGAAGGGATACGTCTTTTTATAGATTGGGATGCTACCATTATATCTGGTCAAAACACTAAAGCATTGATAACAAGCGGCGATAAAAACGAAATTCGTTTTAAGCTGTTTTTTTATGCCGCCCGTATGGCACGGCAGATTAAGGCACCATCGGATGCGCTCAATTATTTTTACAAAGCCCTGCCCCTTGCGCCGGATCCGCAACAGCGGGATGCCTGTATTTGGTATATTTTGGATACAAGCCTTGAAACGGGTGAAAAAGATTTTGCTTCCACACTTGAAAGCCTTATTCCCATTTGGTTTGACCCTTCCTATTTCGATGATCTGCTTGATAAAATTTGCACTTCCTATACAACAAATCATAAATGGCAAGAATTATTGCGGGTATTTAAGATTATTTACCAAAAGGCAGACAGTCCTACCAAGGCCCGCTATGCCTATATCCTTGCCCGGGCATTCACCGAATCTTATCTCTCCCCCAGCGGGGAACTTGATTTCCTAGGATTTTCGGGTGAAGGTAAACCTGCTGCGATCGCCGAACGCTTATATACGATTGCATTTGAGACGGACAAGGCATCTTATTATTACCGAAGTTTAGCAGCCGCTTTTTTGGGAACAAAGCTCCAAGTGATCCCAGAGAAAACGGATGAAGGGGATGAAAAAAACAAAATATCTGCAAAAGTTGATGAAAAGACATTGATGGCCTATCTTGCAGGCTATTTCACTTGGGGCTGCGCTGATATAGCCCTACCCTACATTTTGGAATATAGGGAACAGCTCAAGGTCGAAGAAATACGGCAGTTAGCCGCATTATTTGGTTCCTCCGGCAGATATGGGGATCAGATACAATTAGTATACCGAGCCTTAATGAATCGAAAGGACTATACCTTACAAAGAGCAGATTTTGAGCTGCTCTATCCCCTGCCGTTCCGGGATCTTATGGAACCTATTGCAAAACAACATCGCATTCCCCTTGAAATCTTTTATGGCCTCGTTCGAAGCGAAAGCGCCTTTGTACCGGACGTTACGTCTCATGCAGGGGCAAAGGGACTAACCCAACTCATGCTGGCTACAGCCAAAGATGCTGCATGGCGCATAAAACGAGCCGGGGGGCCAGATTTTGCGATCACAGATACTAAGGACCTGGAAAACCCTGAAACAAACCTGTATATCGGCGCATGGTACCTTGCATATCTCATCGAAAGAACCGGGAGCCCCCTGCTTGCCCTTGCGTCTTACAATGGCGGCATGACGAGGGTTAGGAATTGGAGAAACAGTCAGAGTAAACTGGTGGAAGACCTCTTTTTGGAAACCATACCGATAACCGAAACAAGAGAATACAGCAGAAAAGTTTTAGGGGCAGCAGCCATATACGGTTATCTTTATTTTAATATGTCGATGGAAGCTGTTTTTGCCGATATATTCCCTGTACAACAACGTCCCCTGGAGGCTCGATAAACCGTGGCTCAGCCTATACATCCAAGCAAAACAGCCCTTACGCTTTCGGTTATTTTTGGGACCGCAGGGATTCTGCTCGCCCTCGCGATAACCGGGGCCCTTTTCTCAGCACCCTTTTTATTCGCCCAACTAGGACAACTTTGTCTCGATGCCTATGGGTATCTTGCCTATTGGCTTCCTGTGTATCTTTTTGTAGCAGCCCTCATTTTATCTGATACCTATTACCGCCCCGACAGAATATTTGCCCTCACCGCAAGCATAGTACCCTTCTTTACTCTTACGCTGGGTTTGTATGTCTTCCATCATTATGAGGATCTGCTTTTGTTGTATCCCCTCTTAGGGCTGCTGGGAACACTCGGTATCGGTCTATTGCTTCTTTTAGTCCTGCTCGCCGAGGTCTTTCTTATTCTCTTAATTACGAAAATAATTGCCCAGCGTTCTGCCAATCCAGATCCCAAATACAAGCAGACGGTGAAAGTAAAAACACGTGAAAAACAATCTACCGCCACTCCATTGCTGCTGATTGAGCAACCCCTTACTCACAAAAGAGATAAAGAAACATATCCGCTTCTTGAAGATCTCGAGGCTGCTACAGAACCAGTTGATCCGGTCATTTTTGAACTCCCCGAGGTAAAACCCCTTGCCAGCGCAAAAATTTTCGAGGAGTTGCACGAAAAAGAATTGCATGGAAGGGACCAAAAAGCTGATTCCAAGATAACATTGGAGGCTGACTCACCAGAGCATGAACAGCAGACAGTCGAGGAAACAGACCAGGATCTTGAACAGGCACTGACTGAAGCAGAAGCCCTGGCAGAAAAGATCGCCCGTGAAAAGGCGGCAGAACGGGCAGAGGTTTCTGCTGAGCTTGCAAAAGAAAAACCGGTGGCAACGGCCCGCAAAGCCTTTTCCATAAGCAATTACCATGTACCGGTCGAAGGCCTTTTAACAGCTTACCCGGACGGTCAATACTGGATTATTGACCAGGCGACCCGGGACGCGGCACTTATCCTTAAAGAAACCCTGAAAGAATTTAACATTCAGGCAGAAGTGACCGGTATCCGTAAGGGTCCGGTCATTACCATGTTCGAAATTCTTCCCGCACCGGGGGTAAAGCTATCCAAAATTGTAAACCTGCAGGACAACATAGCCCTTCGGCTTGCGGCAAGCTCGGTCCGTATCGTGGCACCCATACCAGGGAAACACGCGGTCGGCATTGAGGTGCCGAACCACAAGCGGAATATAGTCTCTTTCCGGGAAATGATAGAAGGGGAACTCCACCGAGAAGGCAAAAAAATGGAGATACCGGTTATCCTGGGCAAGGACATTACCGGAGAAGCCCAAACCATTGATCTTGTACAAACTCCGCATCTCTTAATTGCGGGCGCTACCGGTTCGGGGAAATCGGTCTGCGTAAACTCTATGATCCTTTCTATCCTGTATCAGCGGTCTCCCGCCGAAGTCCGGCTCATGCTGATTGACCCCAAAATCGTAGAACTCAAACTGTATAACGATATCCCCCATTTGCTGACACCGGTCATTACCGAACCAAAGCGGGCATTCCAGGCCCTGCAGTACTGTATCTATGAAATGGAACGTCGTTATGCCCTGCTGGATTCCATGGGAGTCAGGGATATACGCAGCTATAACAAACGCATTAAAGAACGAAATATAGCCACCGAGCGGCTTCCTTATATTGTTGTGGTCATCGACGAATTTGCGGACCTCATGGCTACCACCGGCAAGGAGCTTGAGTCCACGGTGGCACGGCTTGCAGCCATGAGCCGCGCCGTGGGCATTCATCTCGTACTGGCCACCCAGCGGCCCTCCATCGATGTCATTACAGGTCTTATTAAGGCTAATATCCCGAGCCGCATCGCCTTTATGGTGGCCAGCAAAATGGACAGCCGCATCATTATCGATATGGTGGGGGCTGAAAAACTGCTTGGCAAGGGAGACATGCTCTATGCCGGCGCGGTAGATCCCTTCCCGGTCCGTATGCAGGGGGCCTTTGTGTCCGAAGAAGAGGTAGAAAAGGTTGTAGAATATGTCAAAGGCTTAGGCGAGCCGGACTATTTGGACGACGAAATTTTCTACGATGAAGAAGAGGAAGAAGCAGAGCCGTCCCTTTTTGACGAAGGAGACGATCCTTTGTACGAAAAGGCTTTGGAAATCGTATACCAGCAGGGAAAAGCCAGCGCCAGCTACATTCAACGGCGGCTCAAGATTGGCTACAATCGGGCGGCCCGTATAGTAGAGCTTATGGAAGAACGGGGCATCGTGGGACCTGCTCAGGGCTCCAAACCCCGGGAACTGCTGCGTGGTCAATAAAGCACGACTATACAATAAAGGGGTTCTTTTTATGGAAGAAGACGAAAAGTTCAATAAGTTACCAGGTGGGATTGCCCTTGTCACCGGGGCTTCGTCCGGAATCGGTGCATCCTTTGCCCGCAGGCTCGCTGCCGCTGCGGCAGGAAATGAAAAATACCGGGGGCTTCCCTTTTTTGATGAACTGTGGCTCGTTGCCCGCCGAGGCGACCGGCTCGCAGCCCTGGCAGAGGAACTGCAAGCCACCTACAGCACCAAGGATGATGAAAAAACCCTTATTATCAGGACCTTTGCCCTTGATCTGGTTGCACCGAACGCCCTCGCAGGCCTGGCAGACAAAGCAAAAGAACAGGGAAAACCGGTCAGCATTTTGATAAACAACGCAGGCTACGGTACCTATGGTCCCTTTGCGGTCATCAATATGGACCGGCAATTGGGCCAGATAGACCTTAACTGCCGCGCCCTTACAGAAGCCTGCAGCCGTTTTTCGCCCCTTTTAACCAAGGGCTCCCTGGTTATCAATGTAGCAAGCCTTGCTGGCTTTGCCCCCCTGGGAGGCTTTGCGGTTTACGCGGCCACAAAAGCCTATGTGCTGTCCTTTTCTATTGCCCTTGCTGTCGAATGGGAAGGGCGGGGCATCCGGGTTCATGCCCTGTGCCCCGGCTCGGTAGACAGCGAGTTTGCCCAGGTGGCTTCCGAGGGGGTACGGCTCAAGGTTGCCCATGGATGGAGCGCCGACAAAACCACCGCTCACTGCCTTAAACAGGCCGGCAGAGGGAAGGCCTATAGCATCCCCCGCTTAAACTGGAAACTGCAGCGCTGGGCCAGCATCCTTGCAGGTCCCGTACAGAGCGCCCGTTTTGCCAACAAATTCCTTGTCAGGCCCTACCGGAAACCACAGCAATAAATCTAAACTAAGCGGCGAAGACACCGGGCTCGGCCCGGTACCTCAGCGCGGGCAGTTCACAACTCATTAAGAACAGCAGGATCTTTTTCTTTTGCCCCTGTTTCTCATCAGCCTGTAAAGCGCAAAGGCTGATGCACCAAGTATTGCAGCAGAGACCGCAAAAATATCCAGCCACTTCATGCAAGTGCTCCTACCAAAAGCCCTATCTGATAAATGGCGAATCCTAAAAGCCATCCGAAGACGAGGAGAGACAGCACCGAAAAGGCCCACCAGGACCAGCCCAGTTCGGCCCGGATGGTAGCTTGGGCCGCAAAACAGGGGGGTATTACCAAAACAAAGAGCATAAGCACAAAGGCAACCAGCGGATTCCACGCAGGATCCTGCTGCAGGGCTGCTCGGAGACTTTCCGATTCCTCCGATTCTCCATGCCCGACTCCGTACAAGATGCCCAGAGTAGAAACAATGACTTCCTTTGCGGCAAAACCGGTGAGCATGGCTACCCCTATTTTCCAGTCAAACCCAAGGGGTTTGAACAGGGGCTCTATAAGGCGGCCGATACGGCCTGCAAAACTGTTGGCCAGCCTGAGTTCCGATTCCTGTATATCAATATATTCACTCACTGCTTCGGGTGTACTATTCGGGTTCTCCGCCATATAGGTTTGCCGTAAAATTTCCCGCTGGTCTTCCTGCAGAGTATAGCCAGGGAAACTGGTAATCGCCCAGATAAGGATGGATGCAGCCAGAATCACCGTGCCTGCCTTTTTAACATACTGCCAGGTCTTATCCCACACATGCCAGAGGATCCCCCGCAATGTGGGAGACCGATAGGGCGGAAGTTCCATGACAAAGGGGGTCGGATCGCCCCGGAGTATGGTCCTGTTCAGCACAAAGGCTGCTATGAGGGAAAGCACCACACCTATGCCATAAATGGCCATCACCATGAGGGCGGGATTGTTCGGGAAAAAGGCTGCAGCCAGCAGCACATAGACCGGGAGCTTTGCCCCGCAGCTGATAAACGGGATGACCAGGATGGTTAGTATCCGATCCCTCCGGCTTTTGAGGGTACGGGCGGCCATAATTGCGGGAACAGAACAGCCAAAACCGAGCATCATGGGGAAAATTGATTGGCCATGAAGACCGAAGGTGTGCAAAAACTTGTCGGTTGCAAAGGCTGCCCGGGACATGTAGCCAATATCTTCCAGGATGGAAAGCAGGAAAAACAAGATTACAATGAGGGGAACAAAGGAAAGTACCCCGCCGACTCCGGCAATTACCCCATCAATGAGCAGTGACTTAAAACCACTCTCGCCCATTATCCCATTCAGAGTACCGGATAGCCAGGTGAAAAAACGTTCGAGCCATACCATAGGGTATTCGCCGAGGGTAAAGGTAAGCTGGAACATACCCCAGAGGACCAGCACAAATATGGGGAGGGACAGCAACGGGTGCATAATAACCTTATCTATCATTTCAGTTATGCTGAAATCACTCTTTTTAACAATCTTAATGCATTCCCGCACGGCTCCCCGGATGTAGCCGTATCTTTGTTCCGAAATGACGATCTCGTTATCCTTGCCGTAGTGTTTTTCCAGCCAGTTGATGGAAGTCCGGGCCTCGGCGGCAATTGCCTCGGCGTTCCGATGGGCCTTAAGCCGTTCATAGGCATTAATGTCTTTTTCGAGCAATTTTACCGCAAGCCAGCGGGAGGGGAATTTGCTGGAGAATGCCTCATCTTCTCCAATAAGGGCCTGGAGGTGCTGGAGTCTACCCTCTATTTCGTCGCCGTAGCGGATACTGCGGTCCTGATGCTGCGGGGAAGCTAGAACTTCATCAATCTTATCCAGTAGTTCATCCACCCCGGTCCCCCGGGGACCCACGGTTTTTACCATGGGAATCCCTAAGATCCCGGAAAGAGAAGCTGAATCGACCTGTATGCCCTTGGCTTCCGCTTCATCGGTCATGTTGAGGGCCCCAATGACCGGGATGCCCAGTTCCTGAAATTGAAGACAGAGGTAGAGATGCCGCTCCAGGTTGGTGGAGTCAAGGACATCCACAATGAGGTCAGGTTTTTCATCGAGTAAAAAATCCCGGGCAACCACTTCATCAATAGAATAGGCGGTGAGGCTGTATATACCGGGAAGGTCTACAAAGTGATATTCCCGGCTGCCCCGGATGCGGGAGCCTTCTTTCTTTTCTACCGTTACCCCCGGATAATTACCCACCTTGTGGTGAGCCCCGGTGAGGGCATTAAAGAGGGTGGTCTTGCCCGAATTGGGGTTTCCCGCCAGGGCGATACGTATTTTTTCCCGTGTCATTGTGGTTTCTCCTCTGCATTGTGGGGATTATGCCACCGTCCGCGGCGGCCCCAGCCGTTGCCGCCTCCTTTTCTCCATCCACGGCCTCGTCCGCCGAAACGGCCAAAGGGCCCGAACAGGCGGTTTGCGTCCTCCGCAGCGGACCAGTCCCCGACAGGTTCCACTTCGATGCCCGCGGCCTCGCTCCGGCGGATAAGCACATCATAGCCCCGGATGCGAACCTGGAGGGGACCGCGGAACAGGCCGCCGCGGACTACCGCACCTTCGGCCCCCTCGGTAAAGCCCATATCGGCAAGCCGTTTTCCCACTTCTTTGCCGATTAAAACCCGGATAACTTTAAAAGACGCCCCATTTGGTGCATCGGATAAGTACATAAGAGCTCCTCGTTAATATTCTTATTGTTAGACACGGCTAACAATAAGAATAAATAAAAACAAATGGTTGAACCGTTTGTTGTTAGTAGTGTATAACTTCCAAAAATATTCAGTCAATACCGGAACTGTCTAATAAGGATTGCAGCGCTCCATCCCGGTTATATATGATTTTGTATCCATCATTGATCACTTGTTTGGTTCCCTCATCCAAGGGAAGCGCTATCCATAACGGAGACCCAATTCCAAATTCTACTTCATATTCATTAAAAAAGGCCCGGATTGAAGTAATCTCACCATAATATTCAAACTGGAACCGCTCAAGACTTCCAAATTGCTTAATCCAATCTGTGTTTTCCAGCCAAGGGCCCTTTTCTTCTGCAATAATAACAAAGTTCAATACGGAGAGAGCTCATAAATTGGCTTATTTACGGAGAGCGGTGCTTAAAATCAGCCACAATTGGCAGGTGATCGCTGAGTCCCTTGCAGGTGCGGGGATTAAAGCTGTTTGGGTATCCGGCGTCGTTAACAAAGGGCGCATGATCTAGAACTGAAAAACCTGCATAGTCCCAGCCAATATAATCAAAAAATGTATTTCCCAAAAGGATATGGTCTATACGTTCCCAAGCGCTCTGGTAGGCGTATGAGCCCTGCCATTCACTTTGATCCCATGGACTATACAAGAGAGCAGGATCTTCAGTAAGAGTTTGCAGTTCCTGAACAGAGCCGGTCACAAAAAGACAAGGGCGCGGGTTAACTGCCGCTTCCGGGTATGGATCAAGCGATATACCAGCAGGCATTAGAGCGGTAAGCATGGCACTTCCCTGCCGATCGAATTCATCAATATTTTCATTCAAATCTCCTGCCACTAGAAACAGGGG
>JAIWNU010000077.1 GCA_020216655.1 Treponema sp.
CGCACCAGAGCGAACCGACACCAGGAGGGGATCATCGGGATCGCCTAGTTTTTTCCCCATTACCTTTTCAAGTTTTGCAAGATTGTCCAGAACTTCCTTTTCAAGTCCTTCAGGATACTTTTCTTTGTTTTCATAGTAGGCAGCACAGACCTCGGTAGAGATGGTAAAGCCCGGGGGAACGGGGATGCCCAGGTTCGTCATTTCCGCAAGATTGGCACCCTTTCCGCCAAGAAGATCCTTCATCTTGGCATCCCCTTCGGCCTTTCCTTCGCCGAAGAAATACACAAATTTCTGCTTAGCCATTAGTTCTTTCCTCCATAATGCTTAAGAATAACATATATACTGAAAAAAGAAAGGGGGAGTTTTTTCATGCTGTTGTTTCACCTCGCTTTATGATAGTATAGTACATATGAACTATACCGAGTTGCCCGTCTATCAGCACAAGGATCTCATCGTATCGGCCTTACAGAAACAGCAGGTCATCGTAGTAGAAAGCCCCACCGGTTCGGGTAAAACAACCCAGATGCCGGTTATTTTATACGACGCAGGTTTTGCCCAGCATGGCATGATCGGCGTAACCCAGCCCCGGCGGATCGCCGCTGTTTCGGTCAGCGAATTTATCGCCCGTCAGCGGGGCACTAAAATCCCCGGCCTCGTAGGCTACAAAATGAGGTTTGAGGATAAAACAGATCACAGCACAAAAATTAAAATCATGACCGACGGCATCCTGCTCCAGGAAATGAAGCTGGATCCCTATCTTTCAAAATACGACGTCCTCATCGTGGACGAAGCCCATGAACGGAGCCTTAACATCGATTTTATTTTAGGGCTCCTCAAACGGGTCCTCGAAGTCCGCCCGGAATTCAAGGTCATTGTATCCTCGGCCACTATCAATACCCAGGTCTTTTCTGAATATTTTGGAGAGTGTCCGGTTGTTAAAATTGATGCCATAACCTACCCCGTCACGGTGGTGTACGATCCGCCGGATACGACGGCGGTCAATGATGGCATAGCCACCGGGCAAGCAGCCTTGGAAGCCCAGCTCGCAAAGATTGCAGCAATTATCGAGCGGGTGGTCAGCGAAAAACGCCCTGGGGATATTCTTGTGTTTCTGCCGGGAGAAAAGGCTATTAAAGACTGTATCTCTATGCTCGCATCTGGTCCGGTTGGACGAAGCCTTCATCTGTTGCCCCTCTACGGCAGGCTCGGCAAGGATGAACAGGAACGGGTTTTTGATCCAGCTCCCTGGGGCAAAACAAAGGTGGTGGTCTCCACCAATATAGCAGAAACTTCGGTGACCATAGACGGCATTACGACCGTCATCGATTCGGGGCTTGCAAAACTTAATTTTTACAACCCCAAAACCTTCACTTCGAGCCTTATCGAAGGTCCCATTTCCAAAGCATCCTGCAACCAGCGTAAGGGCCGGGCCGGGCGAACCCGTGAAGGCACCTGTTACCGGCTCTATTCCCGCAAGGACTTTGAAAACCGGCCCCTCTTTACCACCGAAGAAATATACCGGACCGATCTATCCGAAGTGGTCCTCCGTATGGCCGAGCTCGGAATAACCGCTTTTGAAGAATTCGATTTCATTTCTCCCCCCAACCGGGAAGGCCTTATCGCAGCCATAGAAACCCTTAACCTGCTCGATGCCTTGGACGAAGACCGGAGCCTTTCTTCTATCGGCAAAATGATGGTCCAGTTCCCCCTGCCCCCACGGCAGTCCCGTATCATTGTAGAAGCCCTGCGCAGTTATCCTGAGGTTACGGAAGAAACCCTTATAGCGGCGGCCTTTCTCTCGACCCAAAGTCCCTATGTATTACCCCCAGGAGAAGAGACCGACGCACGGAAGGCCCATCACAGTTTCCGAGATCCAGCGGGCGATTTTGTTTCCTACCTTAAATTGTTCAAGGCTTTTAAGGAGGCAAAAAACAAAACCAAATTTTGCGACAAGAACTATCTGGATGAAAAAACCATGGTAGAAATTGTCAATGTCAAAGAACAGCTGGAATTGATTGTTTCCGACATGGGGCTGCCTATCCTGTCCGGCGGGGCTACCGAAGACTACCTCTGCTGTATCGGACGGGGACTTATTCAGTTTGTATGTGTCCGTGTAAGCCGGGATACCTACCGAAGTCTTACGGCGGACCGAATTTACATACATCCTGGTTCAGTCATGTTCCGGGAAGACCCCATGTACATTGTGGCAGGAGAAATAGTCCGGACCACCAGAATGTATGCCATGTCGGTTTCTCCGCTTCCCAAAAGCGCTCTTGGCCGTATACACCCGACCCTGTATGAAGGGCTGGTCGGCAAAATTGACAGGGCAGCCACAAAACCAAAAGAAGCTCGGGACTTTACCAACCGCTGCAAGATTCTTGGCGAAGTGTTCGATATCGAAAAAATCAAGGGGGTCAAGACGGTGCTGCTTCCCTGGGAAAAACTGGAACGGATTAAGGCCCAGATCGGCATTGATACGGCCAGTATGTACAAGGACCTTAAGGGAATGGTTACTTTAAAAAACAAATACACTATCCTTGCGGGCGAGCGGCTCGAGCTCATTTTAAATCTCGTTCCAACCCTGAACCTGGAAGAGGCCTTAACCAAAGAATGGCCGCGAAAAAAGAATTTTTCGGTTCACGAGGACCTGCCCGCCCTGATCGAAGCCCTGCCCCTGGTCGGCACCGCGGCTCTTTGGAAACAGGGCAAAAACGAACTCGGCTTCCTCTGTCTCTTTACCGATAGCGCGGGGAATTACTGGTTCAAATGTTCCCGGGGTTTCCACACAGCCATAAACGAAAGTATCGCGAGTCTAGAAAACCTGATTGATGAACTTGGGGATGAGATTAGTCCTGATTGGAAGGACCGGGTTAATCAAACGTATCGGCGGCTTTCATCTTACTTGGCCTAATAGAGCTTTCCAGTTCCCGAAAACAGTCCACAAGGAAACTGTTCAGCAGCAAAAGGCCATCGGCAGTGAGGGCAAGCCGATTTTCCTGTATGAGATCTCGGTGCTTCCAAGCAGAAAGCGTTTCGGGAATAAGTTCAGATATAGATTGATGAAAGCGGCGCTGAAACAGGGCCTCATCGGGGCCCATGAGGGTCCTAAAGCCCATCATGAGGCTTTCCTGTATAAGGGTCTCCTGATCAAGGGTTTCCTCTTCTCGCGGCGGAAAGTCAGCAGTATCCCATGAAAGGTAAGAAGCCAGATTCGCCTTATTAGTATACCTCAGGGCTGTGCCCTCACGTTCATTGATAATGGTCCCAGAGGCCCCCGGTCCGCAGGCTAGCCAGCTTTCCATCCGCCAGTACCGCATGTTATGACGGCTTTCATGGCCCGATAGGGCAAAGTTAGAAACCTCATAGGGATTAAAACCACAATGTACCAGGGCATTACGGCCCGCAAGCCAAAGGTCTTCTGCCTCTTCTTCGCAGGGAATTTTTATTCTGCCCGAGTGTACTTGGGCGGCGAGCGGCGTAGCTTCTTCGAGTATGAGCGAATAAAGTGAAACATGGGACGCCCCGGCGGCTAGAACCTCGTGAATATCATCAACAAGCCCATCCTGGGTTTGAAAGGGAAGCCCCGCCATAAGGTCCACCGAAAAGGATGCAGGGAAAAAGCGGGCCGTTTGCGCCAGGGCTATGCGGCATTGGGCTGCCGAACCGCTTCGGTGAACCGCTCGCCGTGCATCTTCCGCTAATGACTGAATACCCAGACTGATCCGGTTTACCCCCCTGTCCTTGAGCATGGAAAGCAAAGCATCATCCACCGATTCAGGGTTTGCCTCGACAGTAACTTCCGCAGGCCATGATGGAAAAAGACGGTTACAATGGTCAAGAATCGTTTTTAGCCTTCGCCAGCCCAGCACCGATGGGGTCCCTCCTCCCATATAAAGGGTCGGAACCGAAGTGATGTGATATTGATGAAATACCATCTCTAGTTCGGTTTGCAGAACTGCGACAAATCGATCAAGAGCTGTTGACGGGGCAATTTCTGAATAAAAATCGCAGTAATCGCAATGGGAGATACAGAAGGGAATATGGATGTACAGGGAGGCATTCATTTCAAAGGGCTTTCTTACAATTTTCCAATCCTGGAAAAAGGCCAGTATCGGAAAATAGGTTTGCCACGGAGATCCGCAATCGGAACAGGCCCCCAGGTTCGTGAATCATTGCAGTCCCTGCGGTCGTCAGAAAGGACAAAGCATTCGCCTTCATTGAGGCGCAGCGGCCCGAATTGCGCAGAGAAGGGAAGTTCTTCTCCTGCGGCAGCTGTATTTTCAGGCACAACAATGTCATAGGCAACCCCGCTGAGTTCAAACTCAGTTAAGGTATAGTTCTGTTTTGCAGGTTTTATACGGACCACATTGTTAACAATGGAAATTTCATCCCCAGGAAGGGCGATAACACGCTTTACAAACAGGCGTTTGGGATCTTCGGATGCATTAGTTTGTTGTGCAGTAAAAAAATCAATTACATTATCCCAAAGGCGAATAAACCAACTTTGCCGTTCAGTAGTAAAGGATTTTTCAAGCACCACAAGGCTTCCCCGTTTATAGGGAAACCATGAACTTTCTTCATCCTTAGGAAATAGACGGGTAGACAATGCAAGGCCTATGTCACCGGCTGTAAGGGCTTTTTCCATAGAATTGGATTCTATGCGAAAAGAAAACACCAGGTAGCTGGAAATTAAAAGGTACAAAAAAAAGACCCCAATAATCCACGAAAGGGCCAACAATATCCGATGTCGCTGGTGACGCTGTGCGGTGTAAGAATACCGCTGCCATTTCTTATAAATCATAGTAGACCTTTATTTTATAAGCCCAAAACGGGAGAGAGGCCAGTATTTTATTGCACCCTGCCCCAAGACTCTGCTCAAACGGACTGGACCAAAATACCGGCCATCCCGCGAATTATCCCGGTTATCTCCCATGGGGAAAATACGACCCTCGGGAACGTACCATCCAAGACGGAACCGGGTAGACAGCATCGTGTAGCGCCGGTCCTGGGGATTTGCGGCCTGCAAAACCGAAATACGAGATCGCTCATGTTCTAGATAATCAGGGTAACTCATATTTGCAGCATTTTTTACCTGGTCCTGTAAATATTGGGGAACAACAAGGCCAAGATCAGAAAAGGCTGCCATTCGCCCCGCGGCTTGAAGCGCCGGATAGGTCGATACATCCATCAACCTGTTAATAGGGTGTTCTGAATTATTTGACTTAAGATACTCTCGTTCGGGAATCACCCTGGTCTCGCCAGGAAAGAGGAAGTACATTTCCCCCTGCTTCATGGTCAGGGTATCACCGCTCATGCCTACCGCCCGTTTAATCAGGAAATGGGCTTTCGGAGAACCGTTTTCATCCCGATCAATATCGACCAGCGAAAGGGTAAGCATATACAGGACCCGTTGAAGCACGTCGAATGCCGGGCCCCGTGAAATATACGATGGGTTTTCAAAAATAATGACCTGGTTCCGCTGGGGCTTAAAAGGGCTGGGAAGCTTACCAAAACCAGGCAGCAATTCGGGACCATAGACCAATTTATTAACAAAAATGCGGTCCCCAATCAGCAGAGTGTCTATCATGGAACCGGATGGAATCTGGTAAGCCTGAAACAGATATTGATTGATGAGCAGCACCATCCCGGCGGCCCATAAAAAAGCTTCGATCCAGTCGAGTATGGGGTTTTTAGCCTTCTGTTTTTCCTTTTTTATCCGTAATTTTGCCTTCCGGACCGTAAGGACCCTTTCGGTAAACCGCTGCAGAGTGATAAAAAAATCCTTGCCCTGTTCCATAGACAAAACCTACCATGAAGGGCCATCGTTGACAAGGTCTATCTGCCAACTTATAATTCGCCCATGTTTGGATTTACCAGAAAAAAAATTGAAATTACCCCCGAAGACCAGGTTTCGCTAAAACCTGTGTTTGGCATACAACCCGGAATATATCTTACAGTCCTCTATTCGATAGTGCTTCTGGGACTGCTTTTTATGCTGCTTGTCTATCCGGGGCTCACCAAACGGGGTTCCTATTACACGATTCGTACCGAACCGTCCGGAGCTGCTATCAGAATTGACGATGTATACCAGGGAACCAGTCCCTGCACTATATTTGTTCCCCAGGGTAAACGGACTATAACTGCCGTACTTCCCGGTTTTACCCCCGCAGAGACTGAGGTTAATTCAGGTAACCGCCTATTTGCATCCCTTCTTTTCCCGATACGGAAGCAATTATTTGTAGAACTAAAATCAAACGATCCTCTTGAATCGGTGCTCGAAGGAGCAAAGGCCTTTAGCGCCTGGAGTTTTGCGGGAGAGCCCAGCGCTACCTACCAGGTGCCCATGGTGCTTTCAGAAGCCATGTACCGCGGGGCACACTTAGCCGCAGCAAGCGGCAAAACCGAAGCATTAAAGGGGATCCTTGCGGCCTCAAGCCGCTTTGCAAGCACTTCTGTGGCTTTGCGGGATCTTTCCCGGGCTCTCTTTCTTGCCGCAGCTTCTGGCCAAGCTCCTTCTGGACTTGCAGTTCTTTCGGCCCTTCAGGATAGCCTCAGCTACCTTAATGACAATCCGAGTTCTGCCCGCTGGCTGGGAACCGTACTTCCCTCAAGCAGCGCCCAACTACTTACCAATTCTGCATGGTATAAGCAAGCCGCATCGGCCCCACAAGACTCTTTTGGTATACTTAAAAAGGAAACGGTCCGTTTAGGGAAAAAAATCAGCATTGGTCCAGTGCAGTTCTTGGAAATTAAAGGGGAAAATCAGATCTATTATATGGCTGAACGGGAAATAAGCCAAAAAGAATGGGATGCCTTTGTGGCAGAAAACCCCAAATGGTCTAAAAACAATAAAGGCAACCTTGAATCTCAAGGTCTTGTGGGGCCTGACTACCTTGAAACGCCAGAAGACAGCGCCTTCCCCGCCGGGACCGCCCCTGGTGTTTCCCGCTTTGCTGCCGAGGCTTTCTGCAAGTGGCTCGATGCTAAGGTGCCGCAGGGAAACCGCCAAGTCAACGGTTCAGTATTTCGGGTAAGGCTTCCCACCGAAGCAGAATGGTATATCGCCGCAACCCAGCTTGGAAACCAGGCTTTTGCTCATATAAACGGCGGCCTCTGGGAATGGTGTTTTGATCCCTTTGTCCCCTTTCCGGACCTAAAGGCTCCAGAACTCTACCAGAAAGTCCTCGGGTCCCCCGAATATGTTGTTAAAGGCGGTTCGTGGGCTAATAAAACACAGAGCATACAGCCTGAAACAAGGGCATCCCTTCCTCCAGACTCATCTTCTCCCTTTGTAGGGTTCCGACCAGTATTCGCAATCGAGGTTCTGAATGAGTGAGGCTGTTAAAATCATCGCGGTGAATCGCAAAGCCCGCCATGACTACTCGGTTGATGAAACCTATGAATGCGGTATAGTCCTTATGGGAACGGAAATTAAATCCATCCGGGATGGCAAAATTTCTTTTCCCGATGCATGGGCAGAAGTTGAAAATGGCGAAATATGGCTCCGTTCTTTTCTTATTGCAGAAAACCCTTTTTCATCCGTGTTCAATCACGATCCGGACAGGAAAAAAAAGCTTTTGCTCCACAAAGATGAAATTAAAAGGATAGCCCGCAAGGTAGAAGAAAAAGGTTATACCCTTATTCCTCTCTCCTTCTATTTTAAAAACGGGAAAGTCAAGGTAGAATTAGGCTTATGCAAGGGGAAAAAAGCCTTTGACAAACGGGCAGATATACGTGAACGGGATATACAACGGGAAGTATCCCGGGAATTCAGGGAGAAATTGCATTAACCAGGAGGGGCTTATAGCACAATGACCAAACGGAATGCTGCCCTGTGGATTTTGTTATTCAATATAAGCCTTTCCATTTTTGCTCAAAAAGCTCTGCCAGTGCTGGCTATTTTGCCCTTTACTGCATCTTCAGAGCTGGCTCATGCAGGACAGCAAATCGAAAAATTGGTTCAAAGCTATACCACCCAGCTTGGGCTTTTCCGTCTTGTTGCCCCGAGCGATCGGGACAAAATACTTTCTGAATGGGAATTTTCTTTAAATATATCGGCCTCACAGAAAATCGGAGATCTGCTTTCTGCCGATTTCGTGCTGCAGGGGAATCTCGGCACCCTTGGAAGCAACTACCTGCTGACCTTGGAAGTTATAAAAGTAAAAACGGGAGAGAAAATCAGTTTTTCTTCGATAGAACCGGATATAGATTCACTCTCTGCCAATTTAAAATCTCTGCTATTAAAAACCTATATGCAGCAAGCGGATACAACAAAGGCGAACTCAGTATCTGTACAGAAAGCCATAACCAAAGAAACTGATATTATAGGTACATGGCAGGGAGATAAAGGTATTGAAATAGTACGACTATTTCCTGGCGGCTATGGACAGGCTATTTTTACCTCTGGAGCCAAAATGGAGCTTCGCTATAAAATTGAAAACGGCAGTTTGATCATAGTCCAGGCATCACCTAACATAGACCGATATTACCACCCGCTCCCCTATAAAATAGCAAGTCAAATGGTTAAGCTGGCCCAACCAATGCGGTGGATCTTTTCTGAATATAATAATACTGCACTGATCGGAAAGAAGGTGAGTACCGCTGTCCGTTACGATGGAGAAAAAATAATAGAAATTATCCATGAAACGGAGCGAACAGCCGAATGGATACGTACCGCCAATTAAAGCCGCTTTTTCCCAGTCTTCTTGGATCCAGCGCTAAATAAAAGACATAACAAAAATGTAATGAGTCCGCTTGCGAGACTAATAATGCGCAGTTGCGACTCGCCCAGCATAGCCTCAGGGTTTTCCGATCGAACCAGACCGCCGACAACTACACGGTTTTTAAATACCGAATCAGCTCCGGAAATTCGGATAAAGTATTCCCCCGGTTTTCCATACCCTAAATCCCGAGCTAACACCTCTAGGGTTTCCCGGTCATATAATAATGAATTGACCGAATAGGTTAGATTTTGACGTATTTGTTCAAGTTCTTCTACATTTTTTTCTAATCTTGCCTTTTGCAGTTCCAGGCGCTTCATAGAAGCAAGACCTGTCGGTCCGTATAGGTAGGAGAAAGTAGAATATACCGCGACAGCCACCCAGAGGGAAAGCATGATGTATCGAAGCTTCATTACTAGATTTACGGATTTATACATATAAGACTTTAGCAGTCTCCATTGACAAGTGCAGATAGGTTAGATACGATTAATGAATAGAGATGTATTAATTTTTTCATGCTAGTGTCGATATTTAGAAGTAAAAGGGCCCCTCTGGCCATTGGGCGAGAGAAACCTTTGTATCCTAAGGCGGGAGAAGGTAATGGCAATCGATAAAGATCCATCTATTTTTACAGATCGTTCAACTATAGGCTCATCTGAAGAACTGGACGAATATGGAGTCTGGGTAAAAAGCGAACCAAAGGATGTATCTGACACTATGAAAACCGAAAAAACCACAGAAATCGATTCTTTGTTGGACGATTCCTTTGAACCTTCTCTTCCGGACATTGAAGATCTACCCGATCTGGAGATGGATACTTTTTCAGATCTGGACTTACCCGAAGCTAAAGATACGGAAACAGTATCAGAGAACACCGAGGCCAAGGCTGAAACCTTGCCTGATTTCGGAGACCTGCCTGAACCGGAGGATTTTTCGGTAGAAGAATTGCCAAAGGCATCAGAATCTAATAGTCAATTTGAAGAATTAAGCTCCTTTGAAGACTTGGACTTTGCAAGTTTTGAAGAGGGTTCTTCTAAAACAGAAGAAAAGAAAGAAAACACGGAAAATATTCATTATAAAGAAGAAAAAAAATCCTCCACATCAGATGAATTTACTGAACTTTCAATGGATGATTTTCTCGACACCGAAAGCTTTGAAACAGAAACGGTCTCAGAACAAAATGAAAGCGAAGAAGAACCGCTTGATATTGATCTCGAATTTAATGAGTCCGTTGACCTTAATATGATGAGCGCTGAACATGCTACAGATATTGGTACAGT
>JAIWNU010000241.1 GCA_020216655.1 Treponema sp.
TCGGTAGACCTTTTTACCAACCAGCAGTCCGTACTCATCGGTCCCCGAGCCTTCGGTGATGATCCAGTTGCAGCAGGTATCCTCGGCATCGCCTTTGCAAAGGGACAGGAAAAGGCAGGTATCATCCCAACGGCGAAACATTATCCAGGTCATGGCGATACGGAACTCGATTCCCATGGGGTGCTTCCCGAAATTTATATTCCCTTTGCGACCCTCTGGAGCCGGGAACTGCTTCCGTACCGGATGCTCAGTAAAGAGGGAATCCCCGCCATCATGACTGGTCACCTGGCATTTCCGCTCACCAAAGGAGGGAATGAACCAGCCTCAATCAGCCCTTGGTTCATCACCACCATATTAAGGGATACCATCGGTTTTACTGGGCTCGTTATTACGGATGACCTATTGATGAACGGGGTTACCACTTCTGCAAGCAGTCTATCCCGGGCAGCTCAGAAGGCCCTGGAAGCGGGAAACGATATCATTATGATGTCCAAGACCCCCAATCTTTCTGACCCGGTGTGGAACAACCTGGTAGAAGCCATGAAAAAGGATCCAAAATTTCGATCCAGGGTACGGGACGCGGCCCGGAGAATACTCGTTCTTAAGCTCGATTACCTGCGCCGCAACGCTGCCCCGCCCCTTTATCCACAGACTGATGAAATAAAAAAGCGAATTCCCGATCCTCAGGGCAAAGCCTTTTTCCTGGATCTGGCAGCCCGCAGTGTGACCCTCGTCTCCGGAGCTAACCCGGCACCCCTCAGCCCTACCCAGGCAGGCAAGGTGCTCCTTGCATCTCCCTTCGAAGATTTTTTAACCATCGGACTGCGGGCTTACCCTGATGCACAGCGTTTCAAATATCCCTATTCTGATGCAAGCTCCCAAACCGAAAAAATCAATTTTATGTCCATGGCAAAATCCGCCGACACTATTATATTTTGCCTCGCCAACGGTTATGGCGTAGATCTCCTGCAAAGCATCCGTTATTCGGGGAAAAAAATCATTGTTATTTCCGCCCTTTCTCCGGTCCACCTCCAAAAGGTTCCCTGGAGCTCCAGCAGTATTGCGGTGTACAGCTATTCCCAGGAATCCTTTATCGCCGCCTTTTCAGCCCTGCTTGGAAGGATTCCCATGCAGGGAAGACTCCCTTTTGCGCTCAAAGGGAATACAAGATAGTCCATCATGCAAGACAGGGATTTCTTACCGGCAAGCACAGAACAGGATACAGAAGCATGCCGGTGGCACAAAGCGAACAGTCATGACCTAAAAGATATGGAAACCTTTTTAAGACTCCATGAACCCTATCTTGTGGCTGCAGCAAGCCGTTTTATTACCTACACCCAGACAGGAACCCCGCCCGGAGAACTCCTTATCTGTCGAGATGCACAAAATACAATCCAAAGCTTTGTATTCCGCTCAGGCGCCATACTCCACCCGTTTTTTCATGGCTGCAGCAGCGAAAGAGCAGAAAAAATAATATGCAGAATGCTCAAACAGCCGTTCTTAAAAAAAATATATTCGGTACAGGGGCTTACTGAGGATGTGTCGATCGCTGAAAAAGCCCTGGAATCCAGCGGCTACACCTTGCGAGATGCTTTTGATTATTATCTCATGAGTCTCACCGAAACGGTCCGCCTGCCGTCACAACCGGATGGACTAGAACTCGTAGTTAATCCTACTCTGGAAGCGCTCTACCAATTGCAGGCCGCCTATGAACAGGAAGAGGTTATACCTTCCCACGGCAGCTTCAACGAAAAACACTGCCGGCAGGGTGTAGCGCGGATATTACGGGAAGAACTGCTTGTCTATGGGGAATACCAGGGGCTTCCCGCGGCTAAAGCCAATACCAACGCAGCGTCCTACAACTATAGGCAGATAGGCGGCGTCTATGTTCGGCCCGAGCTGCGCGGACTGGGTATTGGAACCTATATAGTAGCAGCCCTGGTGGAACGGATCCAGCAAAGCGGCGCTGCAGTGAGCCTTTTTGTAAAAAAAAGAAACCAGTCAGCTATCAGGGTTTACGAAAAGCTCGGCTTTAAAACTATCGGAGAATACCGGATTAGCTACTATTGATGAAGATCCAAGCGCTATCCGAGTTCCTTTGCCCGCCGGTACGCCGCATCCACGGCGGCCATTACCGTACCTCGGAAACCCCGTTCCTCCAGGGCTGCAATGCCCGCAATGGTCGTTCCCGCAGGAGAAGTCACCGCATCCTTGAGTACCCCCGGATGCTGGCCCGTTTCTTCCACCATGGCGGCGGAACCCAAAACGGTCCGGGCCGCATAGCGCAGAGCCTTGTCACGGCTTAAGCCGGCCCGCACCCCCGCGTCGGCTAAGGATTCAATAAAGAGGTACACAAAGGCAGGCCCCGACCCAGAAAGAGCGGTCACGGCATCCATATATTTCTCTTCTATCCGGTCTATAATACCCGCTTCGCCTAAAATATGATCGAGCTCTGCCACATCCGCGGCTTTCACATCCGCTGATGGGGCTAGTGCAATCATCCCCTTGGCAACCAATGCTGGTGTATTGGGCATAAGCCTGATAATCGGCTGATTTTGCAAGCAGCCCGCTTCGGCGAGGTGCTTCCGCATTGCAGCAATGGAAAGCCCTGCTACGATGGAAACCAGCACCGCAGGTCGGCCTTCCTGGATCCGCTGGGCCAGTACGGGGGCAATCTCCGCCAGCACCGCAGGCGCCACCTGGGGCTTCACCGCAAGGAGCACAAAACGGCCTTCCGCTGCGGCCTCTTTGTTCGCCGCCAGGGCGCCGCCGCCCAGCTCGGCAGCAAAGGCCGCTGCCTTGGTTGTATCCGCGTCAGTGACTCCAATGGCGGCCCCTCCGATCACTCGGGCGGCGGCCTTCATCAGCGCACCGCCCATATTGCCGCTGCCGATACAGGTAATGGTATACTTCACGGTTTGCCTCCTGGCGGAATAAAGGCGGTTCCACGCTGGGTGCCGCTGCGAAGGGCTTCCAGCACCCGGCTTTTGCCCCCATGGGCAAGTATCATGGGAATGCCGTAAGAAAGCACCTTTTCGGCGGCCTCCAGTTTTGTTACGATGCCGCCGGTTCCAAAACTGTTGGTGCTGCCAACAGAAATAGATGCCTTCAGAGCCGTCAGGTCCCGGACTTCTTCTATGAGTTCCGCATCCTGGTGTTCCTTAGGATTCTTGGTATAGACACCGTCAATATCGCTGAAAAGAATTAAAAGATCGGCACTCCACAAAATGGCAGATAAAGCGGCCAGATTGTCGTTGTCGCCGATTTTAATTTCATCAACACAAACCGAATCGTTTTCGTTAATGATGGGAACCACCCCT
>JAIWNU010000242.1 GCA_020216655.1 Treponema sp.
CACTTAAATTGCCTGTAAAACGTATTCTGATCTGGTTTTCTTTGTAAAACTCAAATTCAGCCATCAGGTATTTTTTAACCAGCCCCATAATAAAACCTACCTCTTCCTGGGTACGCTTCCAGTTTTCGGTAGAAAAAGTATACAGGGTCAGGTATGAAATACCCATATCCGAGGCGGCTTTTACTATTCTTTTTGCAGCCTTTAACCCTTCTATATGACCCTGGGTCCGCGGCATATTACGGTTTTGCGCCCATCGGCCGTTGCCGTCCATAATTATGCCGACATGGGCTGGTATTGTATGGCTTGTCATTAGACTTCCATTATTTCTTTTTCTTTTTCTTCGAGAATATGATTAATTTCTTTAATATATTTATCGGTAAGGTTTTGCAGTTCCGTTTCTGCCTTAGCTTCCTCGTCCTCAGTCAGCTCTCCGTTCTTCTGTGCCTTTTTAAGTTCCTCGTTTCCGTCTCGGCGGATATTGCGAATAGCAACCCGGCTCTGCTCAGCAAGATTTTTTGCCTGTTTTGCCAGATCCTTGCGGCGTTCCTCTGTGAGCGGAGGAATAGAAATTCGGATTACTTTACCATCATTGGACGGATTGAGGGAAAGTTCGGATGTCCTAATAGCCTTTTCAATCTCTCCAATCATGGCCCGATCCCAGGGCTGAATGACAATCAGACGGGCTTCGGGAATAGAAATATTTGCAACCTGGTTAAGAGGAGTTTTATCACCATAATAGTCGACTCTGATCTTATCAAACAAAGCCGCAGAGGCTCGACCGGTTCTGATGGCGGCTAAATCTTCTTTCAAACTTGAAATGGTTTTCTTCATCCGATCTTCAGAGTTTTTTATGGCCGTATGCATGAATGTCTCCTTCCTGTTCAGGTTTGCAAAATGAGGGGCCACTATAACAGGTGGCCCCTCGAATTATCGTAAAAATAGGTTTACTGACCTACCCGGAAATATACATAGTCGACGATAGAAATTTTCGCGCCGACCTGTTTTCCCAGGTCTTCAACAACCTTGGCAACGGTAAGCTTTTCGTCCTTAACAAAGCCCTGGTCTACAAGGCAGATTTCAGCAAGATACTTGTTTACCTTGCCTTTCAGGATGTTATCTACCACATTGGCAGGCTTGCCTTTCATTTTTTCATCCTGTTCCATCTGTTTGCGGAAGATTTCTTCCTGTTCGGCCAGATGGGCGGGATCAACCTTGCTGCGATCCAGTGCATAGGGATTAAAGGCTGCAATATGAAGGGCTAGGTCGAAAGCAAAAGCCTTGACCCGTTCATCCTGAAGGGCCTCAGCCTTGTCAGCTGCAAGTTTTACCACAACACCGATGAGCCCATCACCATGGATATAGCTTGTCAGGTATTCATTAGCCGCTGCATTGACTACCTTAAGACGCTTAAGCCCCATATTTTCCCGAATCTTGGTGGCCAAATCGGTCACCATGCTGTTAAGCTCATCGTTGGGTTCGCTGTAGCCTTTCTGGAGAGCCACTTCGGCAATTTTATTCCCCAGGGCAATAAAATCGGGATTCCGGGCGACAAAGTCGGTTTCGGAAGCGAGTTCAACAAGGACAGCCTTATTGTTAGCAATCTTGATGAACACCTTTCCCTCATTGGTTGCGCGGTCGGAACGTTTTTCGACAGCGGCAAGCCCCTTTTCCTTGAGGTATTTCTCTGCCTTGGCAAAGTCACCTTCACAGGCTACGAGGGCATTTTTGCATTCCATCATGCCTGCACCGGTCTTTTCGCGCAGGGCCTTTACATCGGAAGCTTTAATTTCCACGCTGTTCTCCTTATTTGGATTCGTATACCCGGTCCACATCTACCGGAAGTTCATCCTCATCGGTATCCTCATCGATTTCACTGGAAGCAGGAGCTTCACCATTGTACGAATCGATATCAATTTCCCGGTCCTCTTCACGGATGGACATATCGGTCATCATTTCTTCGGCGGATTCATCGTCTTCGCCCAGGGTTTCAATAATCTTGAGGCCCGCTTCGTTATCGGCTTCGACAACCGCATTAGCAATAATCTGGGTAAAGAGGGTAATAGCCCGAATAGCGTCATCATTGCCGGGAATCGGATAGTCAATACCTTCGGGATTGCAGTTAGTATCGACAACTGCAACGATAGGGATTCCCATCCGCTGGGCTTCGGCAACAGCAATAGCTTCCTTGCGGGTATCGATGACAAAGAGAATGCCGGGAAGTTCCTTCATCTCCTTGATACCACCAAGGTTTTTTTGGAGCTTTGCCCGTTCTTTTGCGAGGGCTGCGATTTCTTTCTTGGTAAGATTGTCAAAGGTTCCATCAACTTCCATTTTCTCCAGCTTCTTAAGACGGAGAAGGGATTTTTTGATGGTTGCAAAGTTGGTAAGCATACCGCCAAGCCAGCGGTTGTTTACATAGAACATGCCGCAGCGTTCGGCTTCTTTCTGGATAGCCTGCTGGGCCTGTTTTTTGGTTCCGACAAAGAGCACGGTCTTGCCGGAGCTTACGGTCTTGCGGACCGCGTCGTAGGCATCTTTAATTGCCTGAATAGTTTTCTGCAGGTCGATAATGTGAATCCCGTTTCGTTCGGCGAAGATGTATTTCTTCATCCGCGGATCCCATCGCTTGACCTGATGGCCGAAGTGGACGCCTGATTCAAGCAGGCTCTTCATGGTAACTACTGCCAAAATTTCCTCCCTGTTCGTTTTCTACGGGTTTTTCCCCGTTTTGAAAACCAAACCTTCTCTGTATCTCACCGCTATTGCGGCGGAAAATTAAATGGTTTAGGCCCCGTAGGGATAACCATTCTCCCGTAACATGCCATAAAATTCATGAATTGGCAAGCCTACTATACCGCTATAAGAGCCTTCTATATGAGAAATAAAACAGGATGCAAGCCCTTGAATCTGGTAGGCCCCCGCAACGCCCTGCCATTCTCCGGTTTCCAGGTACCATTCTATTTCTTCTGTACTTAAGGAAGCAAAGCGTACCTTACTAGAAACAGATTTTATAGCTATTCTTTTTTCCCGCCCTACATACAAGGCCATGGCGGTAATTACTTCATGGGTTCTCCCGGATAGGGTTTTGAGCATTCTATAGGCACTGTCCCGATCTTCCGGTTTTCCGAACACCCGATTATCGATACAAATAATAGTATCCGCCCCCAGCACCCAGAGCGGGAGCCGTCCATCCAGAACTTTTAGGATGGCAGATACTTTGCGTTCCGCAATTTGTTCAGCCTGCTCGCGGGGTTCTAAATCTGCCGGAGCAGTTTCATCCACATAGGAGGGCATGATATTAAAAGGA
>JAIWNU010000243.1 GCA_020216655.1 Treponema sp.
ATTTGGATATTATTCAAAATCCACAAAAATATCCCTTGACTTATAAATGATGCATAATACACCGATATTTCGGTGTTAATAATACCGATTATTCGGTACCGATACAAGCCTCAAGTGAACCACAAGCGCTGTTTTTTATCGCCTCTTACCATATCTTTCTGTAATATAAACACTTATATATTTTTCACTCTATTCAAACAGCTTGGCACGGTTTCTGCACATATCATTATGTCCCTTAGACAGGGACCCGGCTCAGCAATATAGCAGAGCTGGATCGCGATTAATGATAAACGGAGTTACAACCATGGAAGAAAAACGGTTTTCTATGCCCCTTTTGGGGGACGACTTTCCCGAGATGGAACTGGTAACGACCCAGGGAGTGCTGCATCTGCCCCAGGATCTTAAAGGTTCCTGGTTCCTTCTCTTTAGCCACCCTGCGGACTTTACCCCGGTCTGCACCACCGAATTTGTTGCCTTTGAACAGCATGCAAAGGAATTTGCAGACCTCGGAGTAAAGCTTATTGGCATGTCGGTAGACCAGGTATTTAGCCATATCAAATGGGTCGAGTGGATTAAGGAAAAACTAAATGTAAACATTTCTTTCCCCATCGCCGCGGCCAACGATGCCATTGCGGAGAAACTGGGGCTCCTCCATCCCGGCAAGGGCACCAATACGGTCCGGGCTGTCTTTATCGTAGATCCGAATGGCAAGGTGCGCCTCGTGGTTTACTATCCCCAGGAAATCGGCCGGAATATCGGCGAGTTTGTCCGCGCCGCAAAGGCCCTCCAAGTTTCGGACAAAAACGGCGTTGCGGTTCCTGCGGACTGGCCGAACAACAGTTTAATTAAGGACCGGGTCATTATCCCGCCAGCCAAGACAGTAAAGGACGCCGAAGCGCGGCTAAAAACCTACGAAGGCTTTGACTGGTGGTTCTGCCACAAGAGCCTGTAGCACATCGAGCAATAAGATTCCGGGGGATGTCCAATAAGTATAGGACATCCCCATTTTTATACCGACAACTGTTCATCAATCTATATGACTTTTACCGCGCCATTCGAACCATTGGTTTAACAGGAACAACAAGACAGCCCACAGGAAAAGCATCCAGGGAATGGTTGCAAGCCCCGCATACCGGCCCAAGACACCCATAAAGCCCGGAAGAATTCCAACCCCGAGTCCGGCAAAAGCCATTTGCATACCTATTGTATTTCCCGCATGAGATCGGCCAACCCGCAAAACCGTCGTAGAAATCATCGAGGGAAATATGGGCGCGATAACAAAACCAAGAATCAGTATGCCAACAATTTTAACAAGCCGCAGGGGAACCGCTGCAAGCAGGAGGGTGACCAGGGTAACGGACAAAAGACTATTTTTCAGGATTTTGGCAGGACTCTGCCGCTGGGTCATAAAACCTCCCAAAATGCGGCCCACAGTAAAGGTAAACCAATAGCCTGCGGTCCAAAAGCCTGCAAAAGAAGGACTGAGATTCAGTTCCGAGGTGAGCCAGGTATATGCCCAATGGCCCATCCCTAGTTCTATACCTGAATAAATAAAGAATAAAAGCGCACTGAACCAGGCGGGGACATAGCGGATTGTCTTACTAAAAGGATGTAATTCAACGGCCCCTTCATGTTCTGCCTGATAATGGGCAGCTTTTGGGGCATTGTCCCATCGACGGGCCTGGGTAAGAAAAAGAAGCCCCAGGAAGAGCTGAGCCCCTGCGACAACCCAATATCCAAACCGCCAGGAACCGGTAAAAATCATTCCAGAGGTCATAATAAGGGGGCCGCTTGTTATCCCAATGCCAAAACTTGCATGGAGCCATTGCATAACCCGGTGGCTCAAGTGGGCCTCCACCCAATTGTTAAGACTGGCGTCTATTCCCCCGGCTCCAAGACCAGCAAAAAAGCCAAGACCCACAAAAACAGGCCACGAAGGGGCCAGGGTATAGCCGAGCAGGGCAAGGCCTGTCAGTATCGTGCTATAGGCGAGCAGCTTTCCGACTCCAAGACGTCTCATGAGGTAGCCATTGCCAAAACTTGATATGAGGTAACCGCTGACACTGCTCAGCAGCAGGGTGCCAAGCGCATCGAGGGGGATCTTAAAACCGCCCCTCACACTCGGCCAAGCAACTCCTAAAAGCCCATCAGGCATTCCCAATGCAATAAAAGCAATAAAACTAAAAATGGTAAGCAGAAATCCTGTATGTTTGCGTTGTTCTTGCATAGGGCAATAGTAGCTAGTATTTTTAGTTATTGCTATACTCCAACACGGATGAACACAACCCATATTATTTTTGATCTTGATGGAACTCTGGTTGATACAATAGAAGATATTGCCCTGGCGATGAACAGGGCCCTTGCAGCCCATGGCTTTGCGGAACTGCCCCTTGAGGTCTACCCTGCCCTTGTTGGCTGGGGCATACACCGGCTTGCGGAGCAGGCCCTGACAAGGCAACCAGTGCGGCCTGATCAAAAAGAGCATCCGCCTCTAAGCCCTGCCATGGTGAACATAATCGCACAGGATGCCCTGAAAAACTACGATGCGGAGCCCCTCCGGTATTCAAAACCCTATCCGGGCATTAAAGAGCTACTTGATATTCTTGTTGATAAAAACCTCGTGCTTGCGGTGCTGACTAACAAGCCCGATCCGGTAGCCCGGCAAGTAGTTGCAGGCTTGTTTCCCCATATTCCCTTTGCTCTCGTCCGGGGAGACCTGCCGGGAGGAAAGATTAAAAAGCCCGATCCGGCTCTGACCCGGGATGTCATGGAAGCAATAGGCGCAGCACCAGAGCATACCCTCTTTGTAGGGGACTCGGTAGTCGACGTCCAGACCGCCCGGAATGTGGGGTGTCCCATTGTGGGCGTTGCATGGGGATTCCGGGGACCCGAAGAACTGGTAGCAGCCGGTGCGGACTATCTTATTCATGAAGGGCGGGAACTCCTTAATTTGCTATAATATAGTTATTTGTTCCCCGCTTACCCTCGATTTTTTAAGGCAATACGATACAGGCCCTGCAGCGCAAGCTGGGGCTCCCAGAGGCCAAAGGAACGCTCTGTTTTTACCGGCGGCTCGGCATACCAGCCCGTTCCCACTAACGTAGGACCTGCCACGGGGCCTTCAATTTCCCGGCTGATCTCTTCTACCAACCGGTCTGTAAGGCCTGCCCATCCCTACATAATG
>JAIWNU010000078.1 GCA_020216655.1 Treponema sp.
TATACCCAAAAGCCCGCTTCTTTTAGCTGTTCGACCGCCCGAACCAGGTTGGACACCGTAGCGATGGGCACCCAGGCAACTGCACCGGCGCTCGTTTTTGACACCACCTCTGCATCCTTGGCTGAACGCCGGTTACCCACCACCACCAGATCTACGGCAAACTGATCGCAGGACCTGAGGATAGCCCCGTAGTTATGGGGATCGGTGATACTGTCCAGTACTACTACCAGTGCATCCGCCTCAGGTTCAAGACCGGCGATAAAATCCTGCACCGTTATTTCGTTGTTCGACTCCTTACCCTCCACCATGAGGGCAATGCCCCGGTTGTCCGGCGCCAGCCGGTTCAGCTCATGTTCACCAACCCGGTCAATCCTTATTTTGTGATCCGTAGCCAAGGACATGATCGTCCGGGCTCGGGGTCCCGCGTTGGCCACCAAGAGGGGACCCTTCACCTTGCCTGAACGGATCAGTTCCTCAATTGCATGAAAACCGGTCAAATATGCCATCTATCACTCCAAATCGTAGGTAGCACCATAACGCACAATTTCCGTATTGGTAAAGCCGTGGTCTGCCAGGTGCTGACTGAATACCTTTTGGGCTTCCTTTTCTCCGTGGACCAGGAAAATCTTTTTAAGCCGGGATGTATCGATTTCTTTAAGCCAGTCGATGGTTTCCTGGTAGTCCGCATGGGCGCTGAAGGCATCGATAGCCTCGACCTGGGCCCGCCGCTTAAACCACTCGCCATGAATTTTCACCTCATTTTCCTTATCCCGTATCCGCCTGCCCAGGGTATTCTCTGCCATATAGCCCACAATAAGAATTGTCGTATTCGGGTCGCCGATGCTGTGTATCAGGTGGTGCTGAATACGGCCCGCTTCACACATACCGTCGGCGGAAATGATTACGAGTGGTCCATCCATATCATTGAGCGCTTTAGATTCATCCACACTGGTGGTGAAATGGAGGGCGTTAAAACCAAAGGGATTTTTATGATGTTTGATGAACGCTTCGTGGGTTTCTTCATCGTAGCACTCAGGATGTACCTGGAAAATCGTTGTCGCATTGGTTGCCATGGGCGAATCCACATAAATCGGAATTTCCGGGATTTCTCCCCGGTCCGCCAGCATGTGGAAGTAATATACCAGTTCCTGGGTTCGTTCAATCGCAAATGAGGGGATAAGGATACGGCCCTTGGTTTTTACAGCCCGGCGGACCACTTCGGCAAGACGCTTCATTGCATCTTCGGTAGAATCGTGCCTGCGGTCTCCATAGGTGCTTTCCAAGACCAGGTAATCCGGCGCAGGGAGATTTGTTGCCGGATCACGGATAATTGGTTTTCCCTTGCGTCCCAGGTCTCCTGTATAGGCAATAATCCGCTCCGATCCGTTCTTTTTTATTTTGATGACCGCCATGGCGGATCCTAAAATATGCCCCGCTTCATAAAACTCGAGCTGGAGGCCATCGCCGATCCAGAGGGGCCGCTCATAGGAAACAGAGACCATCTGGCTTGTGGCGGCAATCGCATCCTGTTCGGTATAGAGGGGCTGCCAGGAAAACTGTTCACCCTTTTTTACTGCCTGTTTTCCCAAATATTCGGCGTCCCGGGCCTGGATCCGGGCAGAGTCCATCATAACAAGGCTTGCAATGTCCCTGGTCGCCGGGGTTGTATATATGGTTCCCTTGTAGCCCCGCTTGGGGAGGAGCGGCAAAAGGCCGCAGTGGTCAAAATGTCCATGGGTCAGCACGACCGATTCTATCCGGTCCGTATCAATGCCGAATTCCCGGTTTTTCCGGTCCGCTTCGGCCCGCTTGCCCTGAAAGGCACCGCAATCGATCAGGTATGACCTGCCATCCACTTCGAGCACATGCTTGGAGCCCGTAACTTCCTCGGCCGCACCGAGGGAATAAAGTGTAATCGCCATAAACTATACCATACTATACTTTTGAACGGTTTGCACCAGTTCCTTAGTTCGGTGTATACTTGTTTTCATGGAACAGATAGCGTTTATCGGTACCGGGGTCATGGGCAGCAGCATGGCAGGACACCTCCTTGCTGCAGGCTATCCGGTCTCTTTGTATACAAGAACAAAAAGCAAGGCCCAGGGCCTTTTGGACCAAGGGGCTCGATGGGCTGAATCGGTGACCGAGGCGGTCAAACAGGCGGATGTGGTCATAACTATGGTTGGCTACCCTCAGGATGTAGAGGCGCTTTACCTGGGACCGCAGGGCATTATCGATACTGCACGGAACGGTACTATCCTTATCGATATGACCACATCCAGCCCAAACCTTGCGCGGCGTATTGCCGAGGCGGCTGCGGCCAGGGGGCTTGAGGCCCTTGATGCGCCTGTTTCTGGCGGCGACATAGGAGCCCGGAACGGGACCCTTTCTATTATGGTTGGGGGCAGCGAAAAGGCTTTTAGACGCGCTCAGCCGATTTTTCAAAAAATGGGGAAGACCATCTTCCTCCAGGGCGGACCGGGAAGCGGCCAGCACTGTAAAATGTGCAACCAAATCGTCATTGCATCTACCATGATGGGGGTCGCTGAAGCCCTGGCCTACGGCCTTTCAGCGGGGCTTGAACCCCGGACTATGCTGGCCAGTATAGAATCCGGCGCGGCCGGGAGCTGGTCCCTTTCAAACCTGCTCCCCCGGATGCTGGACGGAAACGTAAAGCCCGGCTTTTATGTAAAGCACTTTATTAAAGATATGGGCATTGCCCTGGAAAGCGCCCGGGAACTGGGGCTAAACTTGCCGGGCCTTGCCCAGGCAGAAACCCTATATCGCAAGCTAGCAGCCCTTGATTCTCAAACCCTCGCTAAAATTGCAGCTGATATCGAAAAAGCCCGATTCTCAGGACTTTCTACGCCGCTTTTCCCTGAAGAAGCCCAATCGGGGGCGGACCTGGGGACCCAGGCTCTATATCTGCTTTACCTTGCGAGGCAGCTCTGATGTACCAGCGCGATATTTCTCCGCCCCGCTCCAGCCCCCTCGATAAGGGCATTCCCGTATTCGGTACCTGGACCCGGCCCTTCGACGATGTAGATCTGCTCAGTGTTAAACACCCCTTTTTTATCCCTACCATGAAATGGATCCGGAACTTACGGGTCAAAGAATGGCAAACCTTTCATATACAGAGCGAGACCTACTTCCTTATTGCGGTTCTGACCAATGCAAAATACTACCGTCTTGCCCAGGTTTTTCTCTGGAATAAGGAAACTAAAGAAAGCCTCCTCTTTCGGAAATCACTCCCCTTCGGGGCCTGGAAACTTCCCCGGTCTCTTTCCAACTCTTCTATCACAAGCCGAAGCTACGGATTTTATTTTCGAATCCATAACTGGCTCGATGCAGACCTGATTGAACTGGATTTAGATATTGAGCCAAAACTAAAACGTCCATCCTTTACAGCCCACTTGGAATTTGATTTTTCACGGCTAAAAACAACACCCCTGGTAACATGCCTTCCCTTCGCTGAACGGCGGTGTATGTACAACTATAAAGCCATGGTTCCTGTACGGGGAGATTTGGTCTTCGGTGGAAAACATGTAAGCCTTGCTTTGGACAAAACCTACGGATTTTTTATGGACTATAAGGGCTATTTTCCTTACCGGATGCGTCAAACCTGGTGTACCGGCCATGGTTTCCATAACGACGGCCGCCCCTTCGGCTTTAGTGTCGTAGAAAGCCAAACGAGGGACAGCTTCCGGTATAACGAAAACGGACTGTGGCTCGCCGGACAGCTCACCCCCTTGCCGCCGGTCCGCATTACCATGCCCGAGGGGCCCGATTCTGACTGGGTTATTCAGGATTTGGAAGGCATGGTGGATCTGACATTCACCCCCAAGGAACCAATAAAGACAGGATTCGACTTCCTTATTACCCGCAGCGAATATATTTCACCCTTTGGAGTCTATAATGGAATGCTCCAGGCCAAGGATGGTGAAAAAATAAACCTCAGGAATGTGTGGGGTACGGGAGAACAGATTTATTTACGGGTATAATATATAAGGAACCAGTATGGCAAAAAAACCTAAGGCCATTTATGAGCCTGGCGAGCTAGAACGTACGAGAAAACGTCTCGGAGACCTGGATCCCGAAGAAGCCCGGGCTATAGCAGAAAAGCTCGGCGGAGAAATAGGAATTGAAAAACTGCCCGAACCGCCCAAACCGGAACGGGGCGGTCATGGACGAAATGAAACGGTAAATGTAAGCATTAAGGGGAAATCCGGCCCCGGAGTTCCCAAACATCGGGTAGAGGTAATCGAAAAAGAGGAACCGAATCCGCTCAAAGTAAAACGAACCAGCAGAATTGATAAGGGCGATGACCCGGATCAGCCGCTGAAAACGAGCTACCGCGAACGGATAAAAATGGACAAGCTGGCAGCCCAGGTAGAATTCGAAATAAAAACACCCCTCCAGGTTCTGGTTTCCCGCTTTTCCCTCTTTTCCGAGCCTCCGGATATGGTAAATCCGGACTTTGTAAGCCGCCGCATGAACGAGTACTACGGCCGCTTTGAATCTTTGGTTATAGCCACAAGATCACTTTTGCCGAGGCAAAACATAAGACGGACCGAACACTTTAAAAAACTGCATCCGGAGGCATTTGCCATAATTGATACTATACGCTTCTGGAATATAGAACTTATCAACACCGAATTAAGCAGGCTCCAAGCCCGCCCCCGGTCGGTAAAGGTTAGTGACTTTTCAGATATTATAAAGGCAATATACCGGCCCATACTGCTTCTGGAAGGCTTGGATACGGAAAATGACATTAAGGAAGCATACAAACGGCTTTATACTCTCCTTGCCGAAGAAGATCCGGTAGAAGCGAAAGAAAAACATCAGGGCTCTATTCGTGCTGCATTGATTGCATATTCGATTATCCAAAAAAGCATCCGCTTTTTACTCTACCCGCTCCTTATGAAACTGGTCTCCGACACCTACTATAGCTATGAAAGCTTTTTTTCTTCCCGCCGGAAACGTATACTTGCATTTTTAAATATTACGGAGAAGGATAAACTCCAGCCGGTACCGCCCCGGATCAACGCGGCAAAGGAAAAAACAACCGCTTCAGAAACAGAAAAGCCAGAGGAAGCGGCGGAACATAAAGCGGAAGCTCATACAAAAGAACAAGAACCGATCAGCAAGGGGGTCATTAAAGGCCTTGAGACCCTGGAGCGCCTCTTTCCCGGCCTTCCCTGGCAGCGGCTTTCAACCTATCCCGACCTGTACCCCTATTTTTCCAAGCTTTTTGACTTAAAAAAGGAATACGAACTCGTTGCACCCACGGATCCTATCCAGCAAGTAGTTATTCTGATGCATATTTTGGAGGAGCTTTTTTACGGACTCCGTTATGTTTCCTTTAGTGCTATTCATGTTACCGACCAGGAAGCAGAACCGGTGGATACCATCATCAACAGAATCATCGGGAACTGGCCCCGTTATATTGAACAGGTTTTCGAGAAGGAGTACCTGCATCGGCTGAACGAATACTGCCAAATACTGGAATCTTCGACCGAATCCCGGACCGCCGCGTATCCTAAACGGATACTTCTTGATTTAAATTGGATTAAACGGCTTTTCTTTTTACCCTATTTCAAGTTTGAGTCCTTTTCTGCCCCAACCATTCACAAGCTTGACATACCGCCTTTTTATTCCGAAGTTCATACGCTTAAGCGCTTCCTGACAACCATAGCCGCTTCCATCGACAAGGCTCAAAAGGCTGGAGGGGCAGAACAAAATGCGAGCTGCGACGGTATAGACAATCCTTGGGATCAATACCTGTTCCAGGTACCTACCCCGCTTTCCACCCGAATCGACGCCCTTTTGGGAGGAAAAAATTCTAAACAGCGCACCAATGCTGCCCTGGTTTATTTTACCTTGGCGGTTACCACAGTACTCGATTACATCATCAACAACGAATACAGCTGGGCATACACAAATGACGCAGGAATATTATTTAGAAGCGTAAATGGCGAAGGGGTCACCCCCCTGTATGGTACCCAGACAGATATCGATCCGGACGCGCTGTTCAGGGAATCCCTTAAAAGCCGTTCTGTTTAATAGACTGGCTTGAGTGTAAGTAAGTACGGCGCGTCCGTGCGTTACGCGTCCGTGCGTTACGCGTCCGTGCGTTACGCATCCGTGCGTTACGCGTCCGTGCGTGGCGCCTCCATGCGCGGCGCCAAAACACGCTCGGCATGGTGGCGCTCGCACATACCCCGATTAATAGCTCCCTTTAATAGGCTCAATATCCTAGATTTTTATCTACCACATTCCGTAAGACTTCTCCCCGGTTGTATCGTTCGAGGTTTTCCAAAAAAACCTGGAACGCTAATTCATCATACTGGGGATGAAAACCGGAGAAATGGCTCGTCAGCATAAGGTTTGGCAGGTCCCACAGCGGAGATGAGGCAGGAAGCGGTTCTTCAACGGTCACATCTAAAAGCGCCCCTTTAATTGTTCCCTTCTGCAAAGCCTCCACAAGATCATCCTCGTTTACTGAACCTCCGCGGCCAATATTTACAAAGATTGCATCCTTTTTCATAGCCTGGAAAATAGTCCGGTTAAACAGGCCCTTGGTTTCAGCCGTAAGGGGCAAAATATTCACTACAATATCAGCTTCCGCAAGCCGCTTGTTCAAATTTGCGAACACGTCCTGAGTAACCCCATAGGGATCCTGTTCAGTAGCTGGGCTGCGTTTCACCCCCACTACCTTCATGTCAAAGGCCTGGGCTATCCTGGCTACCCGTTTTCCAATCGTACCATAGCCGATAATGAGCATGGTCTTGCCTGCCAGTACATCCATATCGGGATAGGTAAACGTAAGCCACTCATGCCGGCCCTGGGCCGCAAATGCGGCCGGGAATTTCCGGTACCACGATATCAGCATACCAAAAAGGTGCTCTGACATCTGGACCCCGTGAATTCCCGATGAATTGGTGAGTACAAAGGGATGGGTTTTTGCTTCGGGAAATTTCTGGAGCCAGTCCGCCCCGGCATACCAAGACTGGTACCACTTTAGGTTCGGAGATCGGGCAATGAGGGGCGGGGGAAATTCGCCGCCTACAATTTCAATTTGATCCAAGAGTGAATCGAGTTTGCTCTTGTCGGTGATTATCATGACCTTTCTGCCTGCGGCACGGTCCTGAAGCCGTTTTTGTGCATCCTGTGGAATCCGCTGTTCCGGCAAGGCCAGAACGATAAGAGAATTTTCAGTATTCATAATTAGATTATACCATAAAAATCCAAATATAGTAACCCTAATAGATTTGCATTTTAGTAATATATATTGGTATATTAAAACCAAGGAGCGCAAGTCATGAAAAGAACACTTCGGATTATTATCTCTTTCATATTGCTGACCGGGTTTTCTGGGCTGCTTTTTGCCCAACAGCGGGTAGCAGGAGAATCAAACGGAATTAAAGTTTCCTTTACGGTTCAAAAGGATACGGTAGAGGTTACCATGGAGGCCGCGGTTACTGGCTGGATAGCCATCGGAATAAACCCTTCCAACATGATGAAAGATGCGGACTATAAAATTGCTTATGTCAAAGATGGTGTGGTATATATCAGGGACGATTATGGAAACGGTCTTGTAAGCCATGCTGAAGATACACGGCTCGGTGGAACTTCGGACATTCTTTCTTATTCTGGAAAGGAAGAAAAGGGCTATACAAGCATTACCTTTGTCATTCCCCGACAAACCAACGATAAAAACGACAGACCTCTTACACCGGGGAACCATAAAATCCTTGTGGCTGCCTCGGATAGCGATAATTTTACTTCAAAGCACAAAGTAAGAGGTTCATTTGTCATTACGCTGCCATAAGAGATTCTGCATTACCGGCCCCGTTAAACCGGCCCGTCTTGCAGCTCAGGGCCGGTTTTTCTTTAGCAAATCTATAATTTCCCGATCCGGCTTCTCGCTTCCTCAACACTAATTCCTTTCCGTTCGGCCCAATCAGCAAGCTGGTCTTCCCCAATCTGTCCTACCCCAAAATAGTAAGAAGCGGGATGGGCAAAATACATGCCGCAGACCGATGCAGCGGGCTGCATCATAGATGATTCAGTCAGTCTGATGCCGCACCGCTTCTCGGCTTCCAGGACTTCGATCGCTATCCTTTTGTCATGATGGTCGGGGCAGGCTGGATAACCGAAGGCGGGCCTGATGCCCCGGTATTTTCCTTCAAAAAGTTCTTTGGTACTGAGCTTTTCTTCAGGCGCATATCCCCAAAGTTCGGTCCGTACAAGAAGGTGCAGCTTTTCCGCAAAAGCCTCCGCCAGGCGGTCCGCCAGAGATGCGGCAAGCAGGGCTGTATAATCGTCGCCCCGGGCCTTGCATTCGGCTACAAATTCGTCGAGCCCATGGCCGGCGGTCACTGCAAAGAGGCCCATCCAGTCCTGGCATGTTACCTGTCGGTCAACCTGGTTGTCTGATTGGCGGCACGCATCTTCGGGGGCAATAAAGTCTGCAAGGCAGGGGTTATAGCCCCCCGCGAGTTTTTTCTCCTGATTCCGCAGGAATGAAAAGCGGGCGAGCATTTCTTTTTGATTTGATTCGAAATCGGCTCCAGCCTTGAACAGCACAATGTCATCACCCTGGGAGCATGCCGGGAAAAGGCCCGCCACCCCGTGGGCTGTTAGAATTTTTTCCGAAACGATCCGCTGCAGAAGAGTCTGGGCATCTTCGTAGAGCTTTCGGGCTGCTTCCCCCTTTTCACTATCCTGTAGTATCCGTTCAAAGCCATGGCCAAGATCCCATCCATAAAAGAAGTAAGACCAGTCAATATAAGGGACCAGTTCTTTCAGTGGGAAATTGCGGAATTCTATTAAGCCCTTTTGCTGTGGTTCAGGCAGCTCCGCATGGACCCAATCCGTTACCATTCGATTATTTCGGGCCTTTTCCAGGGGAAGCAGTTCTATGCGTTCTCTGAGCTTTTCGTGCCGGGCGATGGCTTCTGAATATTGGGCCTCTATCTGTTCCAAAAACCGGCCCTTTTCGTTTTCCGATAAGAGGGCCCGAACGACCGCAGCAGCGCGGCTTGCATCCTTTACATAGACCACAGGCCCCGAATACTCGGGGGCTATCCGCAGCGCCGTATGGGCTTCGCTGGTGGTAGCTCCGCCTATCAATATGGGGATTGATATACCCCGCCGTTCCAGTTCCCGAGCCGTATGGACCATTTCATCCAATGAAGGCGTAATGAGGCCCGAAAGCCCGACCAGGTCCGCCTTTTCCCGGATAATTGCCTCAGCAATTTCGTCGGATGGAATCATGACGCCCAGGTCCTGCACCTCGTATCCGTTGCAGCCCAGCACAACACCCACAATGTTTTTCCCGATATCGTGGACATCGCCCTTTACGGTGGCCATAATAATCTTAGCAGCCCCCGCAGGCTGAGCATCGGCCCGTTTTTCTTCCTGTATATAGGGCTCAAGGACTGCCACGGCCTTTTTCATGACCCGGGCGCTGCGGATAACCTGGGGTAAAAACATTTTTCCCGTCCCAAAACGGTCCCCTACCTCGTTCATCCCCTTCATGAGGGGGCCTTCAATCACTTCCAAGGATTTTTCAAAATGGGTCCTGGCCTCTAGGACATCCGCTTCTATATAATCTTCGATACCCTTTACCAGGGCGTATTGGATGCGCTCCTCCACCGGCAGGTTCCGCCAGCTGTTTTTTTCACTTTGAGAGGCAGTTTTAGCATCTTGACCGCTAGCGGCTCCAGCTTCAGCGGCTTCCTTTAGTTCCACAGCCAGCGCCAGGAGCCGCTCCGCACCGTCGCTCCGGCGGGCCAGTACCACATCTTCCGCAGCTTCTCTCAGCCGGGGATCCAGTTCATCGTAGGGGACCAGGCCCGCCGGATTCACTATAGCCATGGTAAGCCCCGCCTCTATGGCGTATTTGAGGAAAACGGCGTGCATAGCCTCCCGGACCAGGTCATTGCCCCGGAAACTAAAGGAAAGGTTAGAAACCCCGCCGGATATTTTTGCCCCC